>JAIPIM010000099.1 GCA_021734725.1 Minisyncoccota bacterium
GAAAATAGCGACTCTGATAGTCCGGCTCGACTTGGCGGTCGCCGCCGAAATCTTGTGCCGTGTACGTCTTGAAAACGGGGAAGTAGAAGCGGCCGTTGCAATAGATCAGGAGTGGCTTGCTGTTACACAGAAGCTCGGCGGGAAGGCTGAGTAAAAACAGAACGGTCAAAACGATAAATGAGTAATACGCACGCCTCTGATGCCTGAACCGTCGGAACCCTTCTTTGACTTCGGGGGATAGTTTCCGCATCAGACGCCAGCCCTGAAAAATTCATCGAAGGATGGAACTGTCGTGGTTACAGGTCCGCCCTCGCTGTTTGCGGCGTCCCCGCCAGTTTTGTGATCAACGCAGTGGCGCGCACGGCAGGAGATCCTCTGTCACCCACGCTGACCTGCAGGGTATCCACACGCAGGGCATCCTCGGATGTGTTGAGTTTATACAGAAATTTTACCAATTCCTGGACGGTTGCCTCCGCCTTGATCTCCACATTGAAGAGCTTATACCACTGCTCACCGCGCGGCTCCCGTGCCTTAGCATCCACCAGTTTAACATCCGTACTCCGCGCTACGGTCTCGATCGTTCCCAAAATTCTTGACGTCTCCTCTTCGTCCGAGCCCACCCGTTGAAGATAGGGCTCGTACCGGCTGTAGGCGCGCACCACAAACGGTTTCTGGGTTGCCGAATGTTGGTACCCGACAAGTTGGGCCTTCTTGGCCTGGATATCCGCTTCCATGGCATCCAAATTGTTCTTGACCGGAATTAAAACTACTCGATCAAGGACAACGATTGCCACGACAATGACGGCGAGGGCCAGCCATGTGCGCTCTCGTCCGGAAAGATGCTGCAAAACTTTCATGTGTCGTTCACCTCTGTAAACTCATCATAATCTCAGCTGATGTACGGGACAGCGGACTACCTCGCCCCTGCGCGAACAGGTACAGACGGTTCTTCCTCGTAACGGCAATTAATCTCAAACTGGGCAAACTGCCGGTCCTCGCTCTGTTTCTGCGAGGTATAGGTCGTCTTTGCGTTCGTGAAAAGTGCGGATTCTTCGAGCTCCTTCACATAGCTGAACACATCGGACATAGCCCCTCCGCGACCGCGCAGCGAAACTTCCATACCGGCAACAATGTGCACACTGGTCAGTTGGATGCTCGCCGGCGTAACCCGATGTATCTCCGCCAGCACATTCATGGGAGTCCCGCATGGGTCAAGACGCGACCGCAGACGCTGAACACGCTCTTTGAGCACGTCTACCGTTTCTGCATCCGGTTTGGCCTGAGCAATCTGTTCATCAAGTGACTGCAGTTTCATGGTCTTTGCATAGAAGCTCGAAAAAATGAACACACAAGCAAGCGTGACAATGAGGATCCCCAGAACACCAAGGACGTTAAGCTGTGAGCGCTTCTCGGCCATGACGCGTTCCATGTGCAACTCAGGCGGCGTGAGATCGACCTCAAGCGTCTCTGGAGCCATGGCAATACCAAAGGCAGCTGACAGGGATACATTGCCCGCGCCGTCGCGGCTTAGCTGTTTGCTTCCCCCGCTTACTGGAATATTATGAGTCGGTTCGCACGGCTTGACAGGAAGTTTCAATGCCTCACCAAGCAGGCCGCTGACCTGTGATACCGCTTTGGTGCTTCCACCCAGATAAAGAGACGTGAGCGGGTGCTTCGGGTGTTCGTTCTTGTACCGGTCGATGGACTCGCGGGTCTCTTTGGCCAGTTCCTGATTCCATTTCTCAGGTTCAGCAGACAATTGCTCCGCGCCCACGAGTATGCTCCGCGAAAAAACCATGTTCCCATCAGCGAACACAAGGATTTCGGAGGCTGACGCATCAATGTCCATCAAAGCCACCGTATCTCCAGCGTCCCCTTTCCGCGCCAGACCGGCTGCACGAAACCAGCGACATAGCCCCTCCGAGCTGACTCCTACATGGCTTACGCTGACCCCAGCCTGCCGCAACGCATTCAACCGGTCGTTGATGATGCTCCGTCGTGCAATCACCATAAACACATGACCGTACCCTTCGGCATCCGTACTGATGAGCTGATGCCCGGACACAATTTCTTCTTTGGAATACGGTGTCTGGCGGCCGGCTTGAAGACTGACAATACGCGACACTTCATCGGGGTTAGCCGACGGCACCCGGAGCAGTCGCGCCGTAACCATGTGGCGAGGAATGTATGTGATTGCTTTCTTGCGACGGGCCCGCAGTTCCTTGAACGTGCGATCAATTACAGCAGGCAACCCGTCACCCGCATCACTGATGTCCACGCACTTAATGCCCGTCACCTTCGTGCCGAACATCGAAACACTTTTTTTTGCCACTTTGAGCCATTTGCTGCCAAGTTCAACGGTTGTGACCGGTTTTCGACAGATGGGCTCCCCGGTAAAAAATCGTTTAATTCCGCCAAACATTCCCATAAGACCGTCCTGGTTGTGTATCGGCTGGCAAACCGCGTTAGCACCCGTCTGCCTGTTCGGCATCAAAATTCGTGCCAGTATTGAACCAATCCGTTGCGGTTGAATACAAACGTAATGTGCATCTCTTTCGCGGTCTTATCAAGTTTTTTGAAGACTTGACCGCGAAAATTATCTGAACGCACCGTTATCACACGCGTGTTTACAGCACCGTTCAACTGCCGCACTTCATCGTTGGACAGTGCTTCGTATTCTTTCACTGCCGGTACAATCCCGGCGACAGATTCGAAAACAGTATCGTCCTCCGTCCCTTGGATGCCGTCCGGACCGGCCCGACAGTCAAGGACTTTGTCCGCCAGGGAAGGCGTGATCCCGAGACACGTCAATACAGCTGCATCGGCCGTATTGATGTTTACAGCCCCCGTACCAAAAACAGTGATGCTATCCGCAACACGGTGGTAGATTTCCGCGGTCATTCCCTTTACAAGCATGAGCTCGCGCGGCACTTGAAAGACTCCGTTTTTTGCCTCGTACGGTGGGGAAAGCGAGCTGTAATAGCTGCTTTCGGCACCGTATTTGACGGGATCATCGTCTTCGTCCCGCCAGTCGATAATCGCGCCTGCTATGGCGCTGGCCTCCACGGACGGGAGGCCTCCGATATGCTCGAACAACCGCTCCAAGACTTCACGCGGAACACGATTAATGTTGATTTTTCGTTCCTCATCCTGGAGACCGTAATGCAATTCAGGCTCTTCCTCGAAGGGAACCGGCGCTCTGTAGGCCACGGACAGCCCCCGATTTGCCACCAGAATGTTCTCGTACACCTCAGGATTCCTGCTCCAGAGTTCATTCAGAGCATCAAAGGCCGGTGTTTCGTCGTCCTTCACCTGGACCATGGCGACGCGCATGGCGGCGACCGCCAAGTGATGCCCGACGGCTCGATCACGCAGCCTGCTCGCGAGCTCGATCCGCGGACGCACGAAAGCGTACAGGGCGGCCGCCATAATACTGAGAATAACCAGCCACCACAGTACGATAATCAGGACACTGCCATTTTCTTGCCGGGGATCACTCGTCATACGTTATCCTCCAGCCGCGAAACGTTGTTCGCCGGCAATAGGCACAAAAACGATGCGTGTAAATCGCAGAGGCCTGTCGCCCCCCCCGAAAGTCAGTTCGAAACGAATGGCGAGGGGAATGCCGTCCTCCTTTTCCCACGCATCTCTCCAGGCGAAACTCTCGTTTTCGACGTCGAACCACCAGTAGGAGAATGTCACATCTTGTATGTTCTCCGCAAGGGTACGCGCCTCCCGTCGCGCGACCTCCTGCGTTTGCAGAGCGCGGGCGTAGTCGGCGTAAGCAACCCGCAACGTCTTTGTCAGAGGATCGAAGAAATACGTCACCTGTCCGGGTAAGGCATCGGCTGTCTGCCCGGCACTATTGATGCGTACAATACTGGGAACAGAAACACGGCTGGACGACCCTTCGACCCCAATCCCGTCCAGCACGAACACGTTCCGCAAGTCACGCTCCATTTTTTCCAGTCCAACCACCAAATCCGCGTGTTCGGAGCCGTAGGATCTCGCTCGTTCGAAGACCTTCAGAGCGGCCCCGGCACAAGCCGCAACAGCCCCTGCCGCAATCACAAAAATGGCAATGGCGGCAATCATTTCGACCAGCGTATAGCTGCGCTTCACAGCACTCGGCCTTATATCCCGCAAGTCAATCATCTGTCTCTTGTTCAGGACGAACTAAGTAGGTTGCCAACGTATAGACGCGTTCGTTGCGACGGCAAGTTATTGTAAGCGTAACCTCGTCAAGCCCTTCATAAGGTGCGGCCTTGACGTCCCGCTGCCACTCATACTCCAAATAGCGTTCGCCAAAATCACCCCGAGTCACGCCGTGTGCAAGCCCGGACGTGCTGCTGCGCGCCTCCAGCTCAGCCTCCCCCATTTTTTCCTTCAGCAGTCCATACACGTCCATGTGCTCACGCGCAACACGAATGGAATCGGTTGTCTTCGCGTATCCACTTAGGATTCCAACGATACCGAAAACCAGAATGGACACCGCCAGCAGTACTTCGACCAACGTAAAACGCATCCGCCTGGGAATACCCGGCAGCGCGCCGCGATGACTATCCGGTTTTGCTGACGGACTCATGACGTGCCTCAGAAAGGGCTGTAACAGTTTTGTGATCGTGCGCAACGCCAGCCTGAAGTATGCATGGATTTTCGAAACAACGCTATGCTGTATGTTGTCTCGACGACATCCGCGGCACACTTGGCCCGTGTGCATAAACCCGCCTAGTACTTACTAGTCGTCCCAGTTTCCGATATCGTCATCGGTCCCCTCGACGCCGTCTCTGCCCACAGAAAAAAGATCATACCCGTTGGGATTATTGGTCCCTGGGTAACGGTATTCATAACGATGCCCCCAAGGGTCAACGGGTTTCTTTTCCAGGTAGGGTCCCCGCCAGTCCAAGGGTGCCGGCTCCGATGTTGGTTCCTCAAGGAGAGCCTGCAATCCCTGGTCCGTCGTCGGAAACGTGCCATTGTCCAATTCATACAGTTTGAGCGCTGTAGCAATATTGCCTTCAATATCTGCTGTCGCCACGGCGATCCTGGCCTGTTCCGAGCGACCGGTCAAGCGCGGCACCACCATCGCCGCGAGTGCGGCAATTATGACGACAACGATCATGATTTCAATCAGCGTGAAACGGCTGCGGCAACGTTTTGAAACACAGAACGTCGTACGGCGGGGGCAGCGAACCCGGCGTATCATTCGCGGTACAATGTGGCTCATCATAATGGCTTAAAAACCTCCAATGTCGAAAATGGGGAGCAACATGGCGAAAACAATGAACGCCACAATTCCCCCTACCACCAGAATAAGAATAGGTTCAAGCAGCGACATGAGCACTTTCACGGACTGCCCGACTTCTCGTTCGTACACGGTCGCCACTTCATCAAGCGCTCCCGGCAATTCCCCTCCCTCTTCACCAACGGCAATCATATTCGTGGCAAAGCGCGGAAACTCACCGGAACGCGTCAGACTTACCGATAAGGTTTCGCCTTTATTGACAATATCCTTAACAACTTGTTCGATTTTTCCCTTCATGGCTTCGTTATTCAGGGTCTTCGTCGCAAGAGCAAGCCCTTCATGTATGGATATCCCGCTGCGGGTCAGGAGGGCTAACGTCCTCGAGAACCTGGCAATCTCGGCATGTCGCGTCAAGCGTCTTACAACCGGCAAGGATAGCTTAAGAATGTCCACAACGAGTTTTTTCTTGCTCCCAGGCTTGTTCCTGAACACAATCGCCGCTATCAATGCACCTATGAGCAGAGCCCATGGCCAATGTTCGGACATGACTTCCGTGATCGTGACCAGAATTTCGGTGGGCAGAGGAAGATCCTGCTCAAGAGATTGAAACAATCCTATCACACGAGGCAAAAAGAAAGTAATGACGACAAAAACGGTGAGCATACCAAAGCCCACAACAAACAACGGGTAGGCAAGGGCTGATTGCACCTGACGTCGCATCTCGAGTTCTTTTTCACGATGATTGGCCAGGGTGAGCAAGGTGTGGTGGAGAACACCGCCGCGTTCGCCGGCCAACACCATACTCAGATACAGGTTATCAAAAATACGCGGGTATTTTGCCATAGCGTCGGAAAGCGTCCGCCCCTGCTGTACTTGAGTGGCAAGATCACGAATCACATTCCGGAAGGTCTCTGATCCGGGTTGTTCGGCGATAAGCGCCAGTGCACGCAAAATAGGGACGTTCGTTCTCACCAACGTGGCAAGTTGGCGTGTAAACCGATCAATATCCCGACTCCGCACTTTCACCGTATCTGAATGCACTATCTGCGAGGACTTCGATTGCTGAGTGGGAACCGGTTCCGGCGCACGGTGCATGGGCATGGCAACCCCGGCGGAAACGGGTTCGACGTGCAGAGGAGAAAGCCCCATTGTACTGAGCTTGTGAATCGCTTCATCCTCGGACGTCGCCTCAATGTCACCGTTTACCGTCACGGTGGGGCTTTGTTTGGCCGTGTAATGAAATATCGGCATACTCTGGTCGATTACCTTGATCCTACCCCTCCATTTGCGTAACCCGCAAGACTTCCTCCGTGGTTGTCATGCCTGCCAAGATTTTATCGTAGCCGTCGAGTTTCATTGTTTTGAAACCATCGTCCATGGCCTTGCGCTTGATTGCTTCGGAGCTTGCCTTATGCAAAATCATATCTCGCACCGTCTCAGTAACCGGAAGAACTTCGTAAATGCCAGTACGGCCGGAGTAACCGGTATGTTCGCACGATTCACAACCCCGGCTTCTGTAGGCTGTCACGGGACCGTCATCATTCTGTTGACCAAAGAAAGCCAGGGTTTCATGGTCGAGAGTGACGCGTTCTTTGCAGTTGGGACACAGTACACGCACCAAGCGTTGGGCCATGAATGCACGCACGGAAGAGGCAATGAGGTAAGGTTCCACGCCGATATCCAGAAGGCGCGTCACACCCCCCGCGGCGTCGTTCGTATGCAGCGTGGAAAGAACCAGGTGCCCGGTGAGCGCTGCGCGTATAGCAATATTCGCGGTTTCCTGATCACGAATTTCTCCCACCATGACCACATCCGGGTCGTGCCGCAGCATGCTGCGCAATGTTCGCGCGAATGTGAGGTCTATACCCGGCTTAACCTGGACCTGCGAAACACCGTTTAATTCGTACTCCACAGGATCCTCGATGGTAACCAGTTTGCGTTCATCGACATTGAGCTTTTTGAGGGCGG
Source organism: Minisyncoccota bacterium (assembly GCA_021734725.1). GTDB lineage: Bacteria > Verrucomicrobiota > Lentisphaeria > Oligosphaerales > MVZH01 > JAIPIM01. The sequence goes on from JAIPIM010000099.1 coordinate 7,214, forward strand.
CATATAGCGTGGTCGTCTTCCCGCTGCCGGTCGGTCCGGTCACAAAAAGGATACCGTTGGAACTCTCTATGAGAGTGGAAAGTTTTCGCAAGTCCTCCTCCGCCATACCTAGGTCCGTAAGGCTGAAAAGCATTGTGGTGGGCAGTACTCGGACCACTACATTTTCACCATACACCGTGGGCATGACCGACACGCGAAGATCGTATTCACTGGCCCCAATTTTCACGCGCGCTCGACCGTCCTGCGGCAGTCGCCGCTCAATAATATCGAGCCCAGACATAATCTTGATACGAGACACAACGGCCGGATAAAGATACTTGATATCACCGCTCACCCGGGCATCCCGCAGTATGCCGTCCACACGATAGCGCAAACGTGCCTGATCACGATAATGCTCGAGGTGAATGTCTGTAGCTCGCTGGCCGATGGCCTGGTGCAAAATCTGGTTGACCACACGTATGACGGAGGTCGCCTCCGCCATACGCTCCAAGTCCTCAATTTCCATTCCGGACTGCAGGCCCAACTCCTCGTCTTCCGTGCGCGACTCTTCCGACATGATCCTTTCGATCGTGTCGGCAGCCACGCCATAATGCCGTCGGATGGCTCTGTGAATATCCGCCGAGGTCGCCAGTACTTTTTCGACTCGAAATCCCAGATTCGTCTGTAAGTCGTCAATCGGCCAACCGTCAAACGGGTCCGAGATCGCGATAGTCAACACACTGTCACGCAAATCTACGGGCATAATATTATAATGCCACGCAAATTTGGCCGGGACACTGCGAATGACCTCCGCGGGGACTTCGCGATCTCGCAATTCAGCAAAAGGAATGTCTTGCTGCTCTGCCAAAATGGTTAATAACTGCCGTTCATTGATGACTCCGGAGTCCACCAGAATTTTGCCCAAATACTGCTGGGTCTCCTGCTGCTCATGAACAGCGCTGTCAAGCTGAGCAGCCGTCAAAAGTCCTTTCTCAAGTAGAATGTTGCCAATTCTCTGAGGCATCGATACCCCTTTGTTCCGTCAATTCGGATACCTACTGTTCCGTGTCATACCAGGTTCACGATTCCGTGCCGTGGAAACGGGTGAATGCTTGCCACGCATAGATGTACTGTCAGGCCGTCCAATAGCGATCCGCTAATCCGCTGCCTGATTGATGGTGCCAATCAGGTAAAGCGATTCTTCGGGAATACTGTCCAACTCGCCATTCAGAATGCGTTCGCATCCGTCCAGCGTCTCATCCACAGACACGTATTCACCTTTCTTACCTGTATAGACCTCGGCCACGTGGAAGGGTTGCGTGAGGAAGTTCTGTAAGCGGCGGGCTCGTTCGTAGATTATGCGGTCAACGTTGGAAAGTTCTTCAATACCGATGATGGCCACAATACGCTTGAGTTCATCGTATTTTGTCAGTATCCGCAGACATTCCTGTGCAATATCAAAATGCCGGCGTCCTACAATGTCCGGCGACAGGTTCGCCGATGACGACGCAAGGGGATCGATCGCAGGATAAAGCCCGAGTTGAACACGTTCGCGAGACAGGACCATAATGGCGTCCATGAAACTGAAGATTGCTACTACGGCAGGGTCAGTAACATCATCGGCAGGCACGTAAACAGCTTCAATGGCGGTAATGGATCCGGCTTCCTTCGCCCGAATACGCTCTTGGAATTCACTGACTTCGGAAGCAAGTGTCGGCTGATACCCCGTTTCAGAGGGAACCCTTCCGAGAATCGTGGAAATCTCAGAACCCGCCTGGACGAAACGAAACACATTGTCCACAAAGAAGAGTACATCATGGTTCCGATCCTGCAGATTCTCGGCCAGTGTCACACCCGTCAGTGCCGCTTCAAAACGCGCCCCCGGCGGCTCGTTCATCTGCCCGAAAATCATCATGACCTTCTCGGCAATGTCCTGCTCTTTGAATTCGTAGTAGAGTTCATTGCCCTCCCGAATACGTTCGCCGACCCCGGCAAACACGCAGTAGCCCTGGTGTTCGCGTACAATGTTGTGGATGAACTCCAGCGTCAGGATGGTCTTCCCCAGGGCGGCTCCCCCCACGCACGCAGTCTTGCTTCCCTTAACCAACGGAAAAAGGAGGTCAACGATCTTCATACCGGTCTCGAGAATTTCGTTCTTGCCACCGGTCAGCGTATCGGGAGACAGCCCGATGTTGGACGTGTTCTTCCGTATGGGTGAAATATTGTCCCCTTCAATATCACCCTGCCGGTCAATGGGCTCGCCGGTCACATTGACAATGCGTCCAAACATCTCGTCGCCAACGGGGATTTCTATCCGTCGTCCGCCCGCAACGGCCTGTTTGCCATACTGAAGGTTCAGGGTCGAACTCATGGAAATACAGCGGGCAATGTTGCCGCCTAGATGTTCCACTACCTCAAGGACAATCTTGCGACCCGTATAAGCTTCGGTTTCGATGACGTCATAGACCTTGGGAATGTCGACGTTTTCGTCAAACTGAACCTCCACGACAGGCCCTTGGACGCCCACAACTCTACCGATTTTCTGTTCTTGATTTGCCATAATTAGAAAGTACGCTTCATACCGGTTGGTTAACGCCTCATAATCTGGGCGGAAAATGTTTCACGCATCCCCTTGTCCAGCACTTCATGGTGAACTCGGTGATATTGATGCATGAGCTTCTTACGATTATCTCCCAATGTCTGATAGCTTTCCTCAAGACGAACCGCCTTGGCCGAAAGCTCTGCCTGCCGACTGTCTTCCAGTACTTCAAGAAGTTTCTCGGCAATCCACGTACTCATAAGATATTCCAGCAAATCATCTAACGAGGACTCAATGAGCACTTCTTCGTTAGGCGCCAACATTTCGTAGCGTCGCTCACGTTCATGTTTTTCCAGCCTTAAAAGTTCCGTACACGGGAGTATTGGCAGGGCCTCAACCGTCTGAACCAGGAACGACATAGGCTTCGGATACACAATAACCAGTCGTCCCAGTTCCGCTTCAAGTCCTTTCCCCAGGATGTATTCGCGCAGATAGAGGGCCGCTTCGTACGGTTTTTTGCTGGACACCTCCGTAACCGTCGTGTATGCACGGTCTAGAGAACGCAGGTAATCCGCTCCCTGCGTGCCCATCACCACCAATTCTGCCGTATCACCACCGGGATACCCTAACGCGGTATCCACGATCCGTTTGTTCAAACCCCCCATGAACCGCTCGTCGGAAGTGAGCATCAGTAGGACAAGATGGCCCGTTGTATCCTTGGCGTACGGATGCTCCACCGTAGAGAAATCAATGAGTCGAAAGAAGCGTTCGAATGCATCCAGAAATATTGAGGAACGCTCTTTCCGACGCTCGTCAAGCTCGCGGAATTCAGTAACGGCAATCACTTTGAGTGCATCAACAATTTCCGTCAACTCTTGGTTGATTCCGAGCTCGCTTTTAAGTTCTTCGAGCGCCAGCATATGCTTCGATTACCTCAAACTCACCAATAGATGCATTGTCCCCGGCCCCTTTCATGCGTCAGCCAGTGATGGATTCGATAAATTTTCCCATGCATGCATTCAGGGTTTTTCGCAATTCAGGGGTCAGTTCCCGCTCACGATTCAATGTCTCAATCGCAGATGGAATATCCTTACGGGCATACTCTTCGATCTCATTCTTGAATCTCTCAATCTGCGACTTCTCCAACGGCTCCAATATCTTGCGACGCATCGCATAGAGCAAAAGCAATTCCTTGACAGCGGAATACGGATTGCTGGGATCCTGAGTGAAAAGTCGGGTTAAGACTTCGCCCGGGCGTAGGCGGTTCTCAATTTCTTCAGATACGCCGGCAGTAAAACGTGTTTTCTTCAGCAATTCATTGTACTGCACATACTCGAGACGCAGCATCGCACTGAGTTGACGCAGGGCATGACTCTGCACCTTGTTGCCAATACGTGAAACGGACAGTCCAAGATCGATTGCTGGACGAAAACCACTGGTGAAAAGAGTCGTATTCATGTAAATCTGACCATCCGTCATGGATACGAGATTGGACGGGATAAAACCGGTCACGTCACCCTGCAGCGTATCGACAATGGGGAAGAAGGTCATTGATCCGCCACCCAATTCAGGCATGAGTTGCGCGGCACGCTCCATAAGTTGGGAATGCAGATAAAAGATATCTCCTGGGTAGCATTCGCGCCCGGGTGGCCGTTCCATGAGCAACGACAGTTCACGGTAGGCCCAAGCATGCTTGGTAAGGTCATCGAAGACTACAAATACATCCCCCCCCTTCCTCATGAAGTATTCACCAATGGCGGCTGCCGTGTAGGGCGCTAAATACTGTTCTCCCGTGCACGTGGATGCCGTCGCCGATACAACCACCGTGTAGTCGAGAGCGCCATTAAGCTTCAGGGTCTCCACAACACGACGAAGTGACGAATACGACCGCCCAATGCAGCAGTAGATGCAAACGACATCTTTGCCTTTCTGATTGAGAATTGAGTCGACGCAGATCGTTGTCTTGCCGGTCATCCGGTCACCGATGATAAGCTCGCGTTGGCCCTTCCCTATCGGAATCGTGGAGTCAATGGACAGAATGCCAGTTTCAAGAGGACGCGTAATGGGCACACGCTCCAGAACCCCCGGCGCTTCCGGGAAAAGCGAATGCTGGGTGTCGCCCTGCAGCGGACGACCATCCAAT
>JAIPIM010000100.1 GCA_021734725.1 Minisyncoccota bacterium
ACCGATCTGGCGTAGATTTGAGGCGCAGGCGATCTGTTTCGCTTTTTCGCGGGCAGTGGTCAGGGCGGGCAGCAGAAGGCTGGCCAAGACCGCGATGATCGCAATGACCACGAGTAGCTCGATTAACGTGAATCGCGCGACTCTCCCCTTAGCTTTCCACTGTCGACACGGCTCCGTAGCGACAGCGGGAACGGCCACCAGCAGCTCGATGAGGTTGGACCGCTTTGAGCTTACCTTTGCTCGTCGAGCGTTGTCTTCCACAGTCGCGAGTTTCATGAATGTGAATGGCGACGGATGGTCGCGGCGGAACGAACACTGCCATCGTGCTTTTTTTTGACGCGAGAGATACTCCCTCATTCTCGGTCCCTCATTGTCCAAATCTTCCGAATGTGAGCCAATGCCTTATTCCGCGGCTGTCCGACCGGTTGCCGGCTGCGCACTCACTCTTTTACCGCCGGCGGCGTACGAGAAGTCCCGTTACCGACAGCCCCAGCAAGATGGCTGACGCCGGTTCAGGAAGAGTCAGGCTAAGACCGGGTTTGGTGATCGTGGCGTGTTCTTTGGTGGCGTACTTGGCTTGAGCCCCTCCTGTGGGAAACATGAGGAAGGTCACCTGTCCGTTGGTGTCTGCATTTATAAAGTTAAACAGGTTTGAGTTCGATACATACGAGGTCTCCGGCTTAAAACCATTCGGGTTTGGCTCAACCAGTGATGAGATCAGAGTAACACGGCCTAGGTTGCTCGCGAGGTTTCCATAATCGATGACACCTGGGGTGGTATCGCCCAAGGTGGTTTCGGACCAGGATTCTAGGCTGTCGCCATCGTTCAGGCCATACAAATCGTAGTGGTCACCGCCGCCATTCGTATCGGTGAGGGTCACATCAAATGTCGCGCTGTCCTGGAAATATTTCTTTTGGAAGTCGGACAGCTGAAATTTGACATAGCACGTGCGGTCACTGCTTGTCCGTGTGAGCATCTCGATGTTGCTGCCGACACTGCCATCGCCATCCGCGAGAACGACATACGTGTCATCGGACGGCGTGACGCGGACGATTGGCGCGGCCTGGAGGGGGGCGGTGGCGAGAAGGACAGCCATGGCAAATGCTGTCGTCAGCATGCTCCAGGGACTAACGATACCCTTGCCAGTATTTTGGTGGTGGTTGTGCGTTTTGTGTGACATGGCGGGTCTCCTTTTTCTCTTTTTGTGTTTGCTTTTCAGGTTGCTTGTATTCAGCCTTAACGAATACACCCTCGTTAACTATTTTATATGCTCATTTCGTTCCTTCCAAGAAATATTTCGTAACTGCGAAAGTTTCGTTGTTGTATTTCGCGTCACGGTTGGCTTTCGGCGATTCGGTTTTATGGTAAGGGCATTATGATTACGCAGAAAGATATTGCACGCGACCTTGATTTGTCGGTGGGAACGGTCAGCAAGGCCTTGCGAAAAAGGAGTGATGTGGGTATCGGGACGCGTGCCCGCGTGATGGAGGCGGCGCAGCGTCTCGGCTATCATCTGCCGTTTCATGCCCGGGCCGACGGGGGTGCAGAGGTGGATGAAAGTTCCGGTAAAAAGCTGACGCGGGTCGGAGTTTTTGCGCTGAGCAGTCCGATGGTGCGGTGGGATCGCGGCGGTTTTGTGTATGAGGTCCTTGAGGGTGTAAGCCAGGCAGCGGAACTGCATGAGGTGTTTCTGTCGCTGCACTTTTCGTCCAAGGATCAGGTGGTGCGTTACACGCATCCGGCCAGCCTGCCACCGGTACTGAAACAACGCAGGCTTGACGGTCTCATCACGGTGCTGTCATTCCCGGAGGATGTGCTGGCTTATTTGAGTCACGATTTCCCGTGCGTTACCGTCAATCATGAACAGCCATCGGGAATAATTGATTGTGTTGCGGTGAATTTGATGCGGGACTACGAGAATGCGGTGAGTCGCTTAGTGAATCTGGGTCATCGGTGCATTGGTTTCTTCTCGTCCGGTCGCCACGTGCATTCGCGGCGGGCCTTGGGAGCCTACGTGACGGCCGTCACGCAGTCCGGTGCGGAGGTGAACTTGGAATGGGCTGTCGACTGTTTCGAGAGCGGGAAAATGTCCAATGAGGAACGTGTAGATGCAGCAGTGCGGCTCTCGCGTGAAGCGGGAGTGACTGCCTGGCTATGTCGTACTTCCTACTTGGGTGTGCAACTTTACGAGGGTTTTCGTGAGGCGGGGCTGGCGGTTCCCGAGGACGTTTCTATCATGGTGCATTCTCTGGAAAGTACGGTCTTGGACACAACGCCTGCATTGAGTGGCATTGCCATGCCTCTGCGAGAGCTTGGCCGGCAGGCGCTTGTGCAACTGCTCGCGCGTTGCGCTACTCCTAAACGACCTGTTCAAACCCTTCTATTGGCAGGCGAATTTTCTGAAGGCACAACGCTCGGCCGAGCACCTGTCTCGTGATGCGGTCCTTCAGCGATTCGTAAAGTGGTGCACCGGCGGGTCTGGACACCGCGGTCAGACGTCGGGCAGTGAATAGTCGAAGTATCCGTTGTTCCCGATGCGGTAGACGTCACCACTCTTGCTTCTGTTGTGCGTCTGTCGTGAAAATCATGTATGGGGCGGCTTTCGACTCCTGGCGGCCGAATTCTGTCAATGTCCATGGCAGCGGGCGCAGAAAGGGGTATTCGGCTCGGCATTTCGGGCAGAGCTCTGTCCGCAGGCTGTCCAAGTTTGCGTATCGCGTATGGTGCAGGATGGGACACCCGAACTGCCGACCGGCGTTGTCGTCCAAGGCACCCATCGTGGTGACATAGGGAATTGCGAAATGTCGTTTTTCGCAATTCTTGTTCTTACTTCTTGGTTCTTAGTGCGTGGTTTTGAACTAAGAACGAAGCACCACGAACCACGAACGGCTCGCGCGAAGGCTATTTTGCAAGAGTCTATTTTACCTCTTGTTTGTCCTTCATTCCCGGTTTCCCGATATCGTGAACCCAACTGTCGGCTTTATTGATCGAGTGCGGCGAGAGTTTCCGGTGGCGTTGCCTCGCAATTTCCCCGTTCATGCGCGCGCGAAGCATATGCCAGGCGTCGTCGATCAGTTTGTAAGTGTCATATTCTATTGTATCGACGGGTATAGGATAGACGATCTTGGCCCCGCGGGTGAAGTATGTGACAATCCACAGGTCGTCGGGGATGCGCAGCCCGGCGGCAAACACCGCTTGAGCAACACCTTGCGCGACGTATTCATCCGTTACAAGGACACCGTCCGGCTTGGCGTCGGACTCCTCCCATAATGCTTTGAACGCCACGACCCCTTTTGCCGTGTCCGGCGGCCACGCGATGCGACGTATCGGTTGGTTTACCGCGGCCAGTTGTTTGTTCTCCACAGCCTCCTTGAATACGTCAACCAGGGGATCGCGTCCGTCCGGTTCGTCTCCCGGGGTTTCAATCATGGCGAGCCGGGTGCAGCCACGCCGGGCCGCCAGGGAAACCGCGGTTCTCACAAACGCGCAACGGTCAAACTCCACCACAAACGGTGTTTCGCGTCCGCGAGCGGCGGTTTCAACCATGGGGATGCTCTTTGCTTTGAGAAGCGTGCGAAACTCGCGATGGTTGGCCGGCACCGCGCCTATGACAAGCACGCCCCGGACGTGCCCGGCATTAACGTCTTCGCATAGTCGGGGATCGAGTTCCTGGCACTCCGGTTCCGGGCCGCTGGGCAAGTAATGATTATGGTAAAACCGGCAGGGGACCTCGGCATCGGCCAGAATGTCGACCGTTGCGCGCGCTGCCTGCATATCCCATTGCGACAAAGCGGGGTCGAACATGGCGCGGGTCATGACCGCGATCCATGTCTCCCTTTGATTGCCGGCCTGATCGGCCACGAAGGTTCCCCGCTGGCGATAGCGGACCAGGAACCCTTCATCCGTGAGCCAGGAAAGGGTCTTCTGCAGTGTACTGGTGCCGACACCCATTTTCGGAGCAAGTTCGGTGTGGCGCGGCAGGGGGTCCCCTGGGGTCAAGTTTCCTTTGTGTATTAAATCCTGGATATGTTGCGCACATTGTCGCCACAGTGGGACGGCCGCGTCCGCTTGGACAGCCCATGCATGGTCGGCAAGATATGGATTTTCGGACGCACCTTTTGTATCTGTCATACCGTGTACCGCTTATCCCATAACTGATGATTATAGCGAGGGGCAATAAAACCAACATTAATAACCTAAACGACCATGTAAATGGCGTCAAGTGAGCGTCAAGAAAAAGTTTCCGAGAAGGTTACGGTGTTCGGGTTTCCGGATGTATTTTGAGGGCGTAGTCGGAACTAGGTTGACTAACGAACGGGGTAATGCACCTCCGGTCAAACACTGGCGATAAGAGCGCGCTATTTCTTGTCCTTGTCCGTCCTGGTTCTAAAATAACGTCCGTTACGAAACTTGCACGGTATGTTTTTCACACAGCGAAAAACTCTGCGGCACCGCCTGCGGTGTCCGCAACAATGACTTGTGTGCGCCCAGCATGGGCGCGTTGTAAACGGGGTGCGGTTTTCGGCGACCCCGCCGAACCCAAGTCCCCTGTACGAGGACCGGTCATGAATATGACATAACTACCGCCTGTTTGGGGACTCATTTGTTTTGAAACCGCATTGAATACAAATCGCATTCCTTCATTTCGAAGCGCAAGCGCACTGGCCTGCCCGCCAACCCTTGCAAGCCAGGATCGTCTTTCCATATCACCGGCATCTCGATCGCGTCACCGATGATCGGTTCGCAGTCTCCCAGGGTGAATCTGGGTACGGGATTACCGTCGGCATCTTGAATCTCCACCTTCAGATAGCCGGCTGCCGAAGTGCTGACGTTGAGGATCAGTCGGCCGCCGGAAAAAATCAGCGGTCGCGTCAGCATTTCACCCTCTTCGTGGCCTGCGTGGATAGAGATGAAACCATCCGTGCGCAGCACGTAGCGGATACCACTTTTGGCATGATAGATAGACATTTCCGCTTCTCCCGTTGGCACGACGTTCCACGCCACATAATTCGAACGATTCCCCCAACGCGCCGGGTCGAGTCCGGGGCGAATGAAGGCCTCCGTGAACAAACGGTCATAGGAAGTCGAACCGGCACGGCTGCTCATGAACAGGATATCCGTGGAATCGCCTCGGTCCGGCATGAAGCGGGTTGGAGTGGCAATGTAGATATGCGGTGCCCTGAAATACGGATGGGTCTGACTGGTATAAAGATGTTCGCCCGGCATGTTCGGTTCCATCCCCACCGGTTCGCTCCAGTTGATGAAATCTGGCGAGGTCGACCGGCTGACGGTGCGCAGACCGGCCCCCTGCCCGCCCTTGCCGGTGAACGGGTTCCGCCAGGTGCGGACATAGGCGACGTACTGCTGTTCAGTTTCGGACCAGAAGGCCACGTTCTGGGAATCGAAGGCCTTTCCCCGCGACACGGTAATGGCCGGCTTGTCGCTGGCCCGTTGCCAATGGATGCCGTCGGGCGACGTGAAGGCGTACAAGCCGGCGGGCAAGTCTGGCGGATATCCGAACTGCTTGATTTCTTCGTCCGTCGCGCCACGCTCAAGAGCTGCATTTATGTAATTGTTCGCAGGCCTCTCGACGCCGGCGACCGCCTTGAACCGTTCTGTCGACGGCACGTCTTGTCTCTTGTCCAGAAAAGGAGCGAAATTGTGGGCAAAAGGAGGCGTTCTGAAGACTACATTGTTGTGCCCATGCTCAGGCATAAAACGGTCGCCGTTTTTTGCCTTTATTTCAAAGATATTAAGATTGGGAAACGACCATTCGTGACCATCTCGGCTTTCCGCATAGCGGTACAGATCCTGTGGCCCCCCGGTTCCCAGGTGAGAATGCCAGCGCCCGCCAAGCGTATGATCCGGGTCTCTAGCACGATACCAGGCACGATAAAGCGTTCCATGTTCGTCGCGATCCTTGATAACCGTCATGTACCCGCCGGAGATCGGCGATTCGGCCAGTGGCATGGGCTGCGGATGATGCAGACGCATCTCCGCGCCATCGAGCTTATCCACCAGCAGATCGTCCACGAACAACTCCAGTCTCTGTCCGACATCCACAGGCATCGCCTCCGTTTTCTGGGCCCGTGCAGTGTCGCCAGGGGATATACCCAATAGAAGTCCAAGTGTCAATACGATTTCTGCATGTAACTTCATGGAATATTTGGTCACCCGAACGCAATGTACTGACAAACAGCAACGTGCGTAGCTAAAAATGCCGTTTTGCAGCTTTCAGGAGAAAACAGCCGCTAACACCTGAACCATGCGCCTGGTTGCCTATTACCCAATAGGCACAAACAACTTACGTTAGGGCGGCCCTCCTTCTTCTCACACTCTCTTACTCAGACACTCCGTCATCCGGGTCACGGCAAAAGCCGGGCGAGTCCGCAGATGCCGGGGGGTAATGTCAGGCCTTTATCGGTGGCCGTGAAGCCTGCTAGGATGGTCCCCTCGAGGGGGACGACTGCTGCGTCGGAACCGAAGTTGGCGGCGACCAGGTATGATTGTTCGTCCGCGCCGGCCACTTGCGTTACTCGTACGTCCGCATTGTCGATCGTCGTTGTTGTCTCGCGATTGGCCGCCGCAAACGCGGCAGTCTCATCGGCGTCGACATTTGTGCGTATCGCGAAGGCGACATCGAAGAGCGATTCTCCGGCGTCACAGGCTTTTAGATCTTCATTGCAGATTATGCACAGTTCGTCAACATAAAGGAAGCCGCCGGCAATGTGCGTGTGAGCCTGCCATGGGTGGGATTTGATAGGAATTCCGGGTTTCTCCGGGTGGAGAAGCGTCAACGGTCCGCCTGCGAGCGCGACAACTCCCAATCGGTCCTCCACGTTCAGCCACCCCGTCGGCAGATCGTGTCTGATCCGTTGTCCATCCCGTCCCGTCAGCGTCCATTTCCCTTCGGACGTCGCGTAGGTCCGGGAAAAGTCATTGAACACGTCGTTTGGGATTTGGAGCATCAGTCCTTTGACTTGCCGGAGGAAGACTCGGTTCGCGGCCGTGGCGCGTTGCAGCCCCACCACGGTTGCGTCGTCCGGCAGTGCGCAGAACGCCAGGTCCTGGTTTGCCACGTCTTCGTCGAGGCCCCCCTCGGCGTAGTGTTTTGTCGAACGAATGGTTATTCGGCCGCAGGTTGTGAATCCTCCCGTGAATGCCTCGTGGTGATGGGCATCAAGGTGGTATTCCTGCACCATGCCCAAGCCTGCGATTCGTCCTGCCAGGTTGGTTTTCCATTCGGCCATATCACTGGCGTCCGGAGGGAGGCAGAGCCCTTGCGGCGGTTCGGCGGCGCGCCAGATCCAGGACGCGGTGCGTTGTTCACCGCGGACCATGCAGGCGCCGTGATACTCGTCTTCCCATTGTCCGAGCAACGGTTTAGGCTTTGCCTCGGGTTCGTTGTTGAGTTCGGGAAGCACTCGCCGCCAGTAGGCGCCCATCGACAGGGTTACTGCTCTGTCTCCTTCCAGGCGGGTGTAATAGAGTGGCGAGACCGTGCGCATTTCGGCCAGGCGTTTGCCGAGAAACGAGCCGTCTCCGTTCCAGTTCTGTTCGGTTCGGACTTGAGTCAGCCAGCCGTTTTCCAAAGTGTCGGAGTCTGGCTCGCCGAAGCGGTCGCGCATCATAAGCCAAACGGGTATCGCGTAGTCCTGGCAATAGCAGTACCTTACGCGTGTATCGCCGCCGATTCGCATCAGTCTGCCGTCTGGAAAGGTGCAGGCTTTCACCAGTTGCCAGAGCGGTTCGACGTTGCGGTAGAGGGCGTCCGGCCAGGCGATGCCGCGCGTTTTTCCCGAGAAGTGAAGCATGGCGATATTCGAGAGCGTAATGACCATGTAGCCCACGTTCATGTAATGGTGATGGTTGCATGAGAACGACTCGAAAAAATTGGCGCCGACGAAGCGGTCGCGTACGGGTTTGCCGTCAACAACGGCCGTGCATTGCTCGTCGCTCGGCGTCGAGATTGCATTGACCAGGAAGGTTGTTCCTTTTTCGCGATATTCCGCTACGCGGGGGGCGTCGGGATAGACGGCTGCCGCGCGGTGGAGGAGGGCTCCGTTCCACAGGTTGCTTTCCGGTTTATTGTTGTTGACTAATCCGGCCACGACATCGTATTCGTCCAGCAGCCAGTCAGCTTCACTGAGCATGACGGTCCGCAAGTCGTTCCAGTCTGTCTCATCGAGGTGTTCCGCGATGGCCTCCACACCGTGGAAGAAGCGTTCCAAGCACAGCGCCGAGATCCAGGAATGCCCCCAGGACATGCCGTCCGTAGTCGTACCGGTTCCGGCATTATGGGTGCGGACACAGAAGCGGAACATGGCGAGGGCGGTGGCGAGCAGTTCGTCACGCGACATTGCTGTTCTTGAGCAGTCGGTCTCTGGATCGGCCGCCAGTGCGGCGAATGCTCCGAACGCTGTATTGCTTGCCTGCAACGCCCAATGTCCGTGGTTACCGACGCCATAGCAGATGCATGCCGGATCATTCGGCAGGCGGTAGAGCCATTCGCGGGCGGCGGGGATCCAGGCTTCCAGGCTCGTACGGTAATCGTGATGTGTGATAAGCGTCAACGGTGCACCTCATGAGTTCAGCGAACGATCTGCAGGGAGCGAATGAGCCTTAATGCTGTTGATTTAAGGACGGGTGTCAGTGTTCAGGTGTCAGGTTTCAGGCGCGACAGCTGAAGCCCAAACTCAACTGTATTGGAATTAGCTTGATGTATTTATCGACCATACCCGACATCATTTCATTCTCGCGGGCTGGGAAATGACGGTAGCTTATACAATAAGCGCAGGAACGTCCCGCCACAAGCCATTATGCATTATGTGGAAATTGAGAAGCCGGGAGGTAATGTTTCAGGTACGGGGTGGGCAGGAATGACCGTTTGAGTTCAAGCTTTAGGTTGCAGGTCACGTCACCCGAAAACAGACTAAAGCCTGAATTCAGACAGTACCGTGCTCGCCGTAACTGACCGATTATGCCGTGGTAGTTTTGGCAATGTGTGAAAGTTCGTGTACTATAGATCGCTGTTGAACCGTAGACATCAGAAAAGAATATGTACTGTTCATGTTTGACGCCACGGAAGGAAGGTACCCCATGAGCAAGTCTTCAATATCCCTTGGATTGGCTAAGTATGGGTTGAGCCTTCGGGACCAGGGTGTGCTGGTGCTGGCCCCCATGGCTGCCGTGGCGTGGGCGGACGGGAATGCGGATGTTGACGAAATGGAGGGGATTGCCGGTAAACAGTGTAAACAGATGAAAGACAAGGAGGAGTGTCCGCTGAGCATAACCGACAAAGGGCGCGAGTTTTTTCACAACAGCTTCATGTATCAGCGTCCTGACGTCCGATTGATGGAGGAATGCCTCACCATGCTGGCCGATGTTTTGTCGTCGATGACGGAAGATAAGGCCGATGCTTTGCGGGAGGTGATTTTGGTTGGTTGTGTCGAGGTGGCAAAGACATCGGGGGGCTTGCTGGGGTTCAGCAAGGTCAGCACCCACGAACGTGAGGTTTTGAAGGATTTGGCGGCGCGGTTGCGCCTTCGACGAGCGGTGAATGCTTATGATGAACTGGCGAAATTAGGGATCTGATGAGTATATGGAAGGCTTCAGGCGATACATGCGGCGATACGGGATTCAACATCTTATAAACAGCCTGTTTGTGTCGGTGTTGGTAGGGGTTCTATGCAGTTGCGGCGACGATATTGAGGCCATGCGCAGGCAGGCGGAGATTGGGATCGAAGCAAGCCTGAGTAAGGCTCGGGAAAGTCTGCGCTATGGGAATTACCCCGAGACGTTGGCTACGCTGCAGAAATTGCAGGGGAATGCCTATCTGACTGAATTGCATAAGAAGCGTATCAACCGTCTGATGGATGCCGCCGTTGATGCCATCATCGAGCAGGAACTCGAGAAAGGCCCCGATCTTCCCCCTGAGTTGCCGAATCCCTGAGCCGGTTGTGCTAGTCCTGGTCCCAAATCCTGGGAACTTGAACGCTGCGGCTGTCGCCTGGGTTCAAGCCCGCTGGAGTTTGGGACTAGCTATCGTTTTTACGTCCATTTCGGCGGACGATGGGGACACCCGCTACTCGTTATCCGTTCTCGTCGTCCTTTCTCGTCAACCGATGCCGGCGTTCATTCCGGCCAGCCGTTTTTACCGATGAGAGGCACAAAACAACAGCCTTCGCATGAGTGCTCTTCAAAATCGTCCCCCAATCGTTTCAGTACGAGGAGCTGCTGGATGTGATGTGGACCGACGGGGATAACCAGACGTCCACCGTCAGTCAGCTGCATTTTCAATGGTTGCGGCACATCGGGTGCGGCCGCGGTCACAATGATGGCATCGTAAGGTGCTTCCGCCGGCCATCCTTGCGTTCCATCGCCGAGATGGATATGGACGTTTTCACAGTGCAGGCCGCGCAGGTGTTGTTCGGCGGTTTGCGCCAACGGTTCGATTCGCTCAACGGAATGTACCTCTCGTGCCAACAGCGCCAGGATGGCTGCCTGATAACCGCTTCCGGTTCCAATCTCCAAGATCTTTTCTGTGCCTTTCAGCTCCATGCGCTGGGTCATGTCGGCCACCATAAACGGCTGCGAGATGGTCTGGCCGTCACCAATGGGAAGAGGGTGATCGGCATACGCTTCTGACAAGGGAGTCGAGGGTGGGCAGAAGCGATGGCGCGGCACTGTACGGAAAGCATCCAGGACGCGTTGGTCGGTGATGTTGCGTGCGGCGAGCTGATAGTCAACCATGTCTTCGCGATATTGTCTGGCTTCCGTTTCTCTGGAATCATCGAATCCCATGGTGTATTTCCTCATGCTCGACTGTAGGTCTTTGTTTGGCGCGGACGCTGTCGGCACGTTACGGGGTTGGTTGTTTGATGAGCCATTCCAGCCATGGCCACTCAATGCCTGCTTTGACCGCCAGTGATATGCCGGTTACGGCCGTGGCCGCGATACAGACACCCAGGGCATTGGCGACGGCGAACTTGCGGCGGTCAAGTCCGAGCACAAAGGCGCCCACGGCGCCGGTGTAGACACCACTGCCCGGCAGGGGTATGCCGATGAACAGTGCCACCCCCAGTTCGCCATAGCGTTCGACATACGGACGGATGCGTCGCTGGGCGTGCTGCATCAGTGGTTCAAAGCGTTGGCGGAACCACTGAAAGCGCTCCAGCCAGTGAAGGATTGGAGCAAGCCCCCAAAAGACAGCCAGGCCCAAGAGAATATTGGCGACCGTACATACGAGCACCACCAGCGGCCATGACATAAGCCCCGGGCTGATTCCCCAATTCTCGTTACCGAAAATGCCCCAGGGAATCGACGCCCGCAATTCGAGGGCGGGGACAAAGGTTATGAGGACCAGCAGTACGATTTGTTTCAGCATCATTACTCGCTCCAATCCACTTCTAATTCCATGTTGTTGCCGGCATCGACTGAGGCCAGGTGCTTTCGTTTCCATGTGCCCAGCGAATAGAGCCAGCCGATCAGCCCCAGTTGCACGGCACTGCTCAACGCCATACTGGCCCAGACACCGGCGGCGCCCAGTTTTGTATGCCATCCCAGCAACAGGCTGGCGACCACGAAAAAGCCAAAACGCACGGCCGCTATGATGGTCGGCCAGAGCGTGTCCCCGGCACCTTGGAAGACACGTGTGAGGATTATGGTGGACGTGATGAACATGAACCCCAGGCCAAAGATTCGCAAATACACTTTGCCGGCCGCCAGGACCTCTGGGTCCCGACTGAATACGGCGATGAACAACCCGGGAATGACAAGGAACAAGCCGCAGATAAACGCATTCAAGAACAGATTGATTTTCAATGCAGTGTGTACATAATGCCCGGCCTCATCCTGTCGTCTGGCGCCGAGG
>JAIPIM010000101.1 GCA_021734725.1 Minisyncoccota bacterium
CCGGCCACTGTCGCTATGGATCAGGATGTGCTGGTGGAAGAGCCGGACAGTACACTGCGTGATGATGGGGTGGGTGCCGTACCGGCAGGCAAACCGGAGGTGGCAATGAAGACGGTTGGTGACGAGCACGGGGAGCCGGAGATGCAAGCGACCCGGCGAGCATTGGATGATCGGGCGCCAGCGCTGGGACGGGCACCGGCCGCCGCGCCCAAAGAACCAGCCGCAGCATTTTCCCGCAGCCAATCCGTACAGATGGAAATGGAGGAAGCCGCAGCCGACGGGGTAGGTGCGACGAGGACGGTACCGCGTGAAGCTCCGGGGTCTGGCTTTGCGGCCCTAAGGGAGGAGACAAGGTTGGCCGAAGGGGGAGCTTTGGCAGCGGCACGAATGCGAACAGAGGCTGTGTCGGAAAACGCAAATGAGAAAGCCGACCGTGAGCTGTCTTTTGCGGCAGCGGCACGCGTCCAACCGCTGGTGAAAGTCAGAGAATATCTTGAGCGTGGCGAGTGGCCGCCTCCCAATGCAGTGCATGCGGTCGCCTTAATTGACAGTTTTCAATATGTGTATCTCCAACCGGCCGACGGAACCTTTCGGATTACAGTTTCAATGATGCCGTCGCCCTTTCACGAGGATTTAACGATTCTCAGTGTCGGCATACAGGCACGCAAGGGAAATGGCGTCGTTCTGGAAAAAGCAGGCCTTGGAAGCACGCTCCCTATTGTAGCAGACAACGTGAACGTCCGTGTTGAATACACCCCTGATCGTGTACGGCGCTATCATAGATTTGCCGATGAGACCAAGAAAACGTTCCGCGCCGGCTCGATTGTCGACCCTCTTCATGTAGGACCATGGGCAGCAGGTCATGCACTGACATTGCTGTACGAGCTTGAGTTGACAGAGGGATACGTGTCCGCGGGGAACGATCAGAATCTTGGCGTTGTGCATGTGGAGTATCAGGACCCGACGGACAAGAAGACCATTGAAATCGCGGAATACTTCGGGAAAAATGGTGTCAGCAAAGACGGGTTCAAGGAATCCCCGGGGTTGGTACTGGCCGCGTGTGTGGGTGAGTTTGCAATGATTGTAAATAGAGGTGAGGATGCGTATAAGGGAGAGCTTGCGGAGGTCCAACGGCAATTGCAAACGTTAGGGAAGGCCATTTCGCAAAACAGTGATTTGCAGGAACTTATGCAGTTGGTGAATCAGGCTCGGCGGGTGGCGGTCGGTCGTGAAGAAGAGTAGCCCCGTCCGACACTGTTTAGTTTGCCCGTGGGCCGTATAAGCGGTCTTTGAGACGCAGCATGGGGGGCGGCAGTTTGTCTCCGCGCAGAAATTGCTCGACGTACTTGGCAGCCTTGTCCGGGTCACCTTTTGGTATCCAGTAAATATCTTTGCCTTCCCTCTCCATTTTGCGGAACCAGACATCCTGTGACTTGGCGAACCGACGTATTTTTGCCAGCAATTGCGCGCGCATGTCCTCAACCGTCAATTCCCCCATCAGACAGCGAGCAACATAGCGATACTCGAGCCCGAAAGACTGTAACCGCTCCCACGTCAATCCTTCCTTGTCATGGAGGCTCTGGACCTCTTCCACCAACCCTTTCTGCAAGCGCTGCTCCAAGCGTTTTTCAATCCGGGCATGAACGGTTTTACGATGGTAGTAGGGTGCAATCAACAGGGCGTTCAACCGCAGTTCAGGGAGATCGCTGTCGTTGTGCCCGCGTGTACGAGCAATTTCCAGTCCCCGGAGAATGCGCTTTCGTTGTGTCTTATCGGTTCGCTCGTAGATGTCCGGCGCTTCTTGTTGGAGTTTCACCAGGAGCTGTTCTCTGCCGAGTTGCTCCAATGTTCTTCGCAGGTCTTGGGTTGGCGGGCCACCCTCCATTTTGTAGTTTTCCAGCAACGCGTTGATATACAGGGGGGTGCCACCAACAATGAAGGCCTGTTTTCCGGCGTTCACAATTCCGCGGAGAGCGGTTCGTGCATCTTTCAGATAGTGAAACAGGTGGTACGTTTGCATGGGGTGGATGAGATCGACCAGATGAACGGGCACCCTATCCGCTCCGCTGCCGTATTCATTGAGGTCTTTGCCTGTACCGATATCCATGCCCCGGTATACCTGGCGCGAATCGGCGCTGACGATTTCGCCATTGAAGCGTCGTGCGAGGTCGACGCCCAACCGTGTTTTGCCGGTTGCCGTCGGGCCGAGAACGATAACTGCCCTGAGGTCTTGTCCGTTCGCTTCTGAGGGGGCCGGGGAAGAAAATGTCTGATCTATTGTCATTCGGTATCCGCGGGCGGCACGGCATGGTGGGAGTCGGATGAGGTATCGTTTTTGTCCTCTGGTTTTGGCGCGGGGGGGGGTGAGTCCGTCCCACCGACTGCAATGACGACGTCAACATCCGGCGGGTGTACGTATTCGACGGTCACTCGGGAAGGTCCTTCCACCCAGGCGTTCACTGGGAACGTATAGCGTCCGGGACTGCTGACCGAGGTAATGTCGACAAACGGGCGGACGGCGTGGTCCTTCAACGCATCCAGCACCGATTTTGAACCGCGAACCGTAACTTGTGCTTTCGGAAGGGGTCCCTTCACTTGCAGAGCACTGTCCTTGTTTTTCAGGATTCGGATCGGCAGATCAGTGAAGGCTTTCTGCCCACTGTGCCTGGCGACTTCGTAGGCGATATGAACACTCTTGGGGCTGACATCCACGCGTGGTATGGGGATTAAGCGCACTTCGTCCATTTCGAAGTTTTCCACCAGTGACTCGTCAAGTATAACCGCTTCCGTCATGATGTCATCGATTTCGTTGACGATCTTACTGGGACCGGCGATCGTCACGGTAGATGGAACAACCGTGCGTTCCACGATTTTATACCCATAACCCGGCTCGCCACTTTCGCGGACACGCACGGGGACATCTTTACTCACAATGCGATCCAATTGCACGCGAATATTCTCAGGAGTAATGGATGTCACTTTCGTGCCTGGGGGTTCGTTCACGTCATCGGCGGACAAGTGCAGATCGTAGTAATAAACACCTTCGGGGACAACCGGGATTCGAGCTGCGAGCGTGATATCGGAACTCTGCAAGTCTTCCAGCCGACGCCGTGCGCCGCGAAGAGTGACCGTGGCCGTCTCGATTTTGCGGTCAAGAAACAACTTGTCAGCGGGGTAACGAAGCGACACGGGGACATCATGAAACGTCTCGAAGTCATGCAGCTGGTTGGACACCGCCAGCCATATGAGCACGGCGAAGAACGTTGCTACGAACTTCCGCGAAAAATCGCGTGCAATAAACTTGGGAACATGCAGTCTCATGCGTCTTCAGTGTCCTGGGTTCTCAGTTCAGTTTCTTCCACGTCCTGCTGAAGATCTTTCAGGCGTGGAGTGAGCCCCGTACGCTGCTGGTTCGTCTGGACAAGGTGCTTCACGAGGTGTCGTTCCAAGCGCTGTCGGTTCAGGCCGCGCACCAATCGTCCCTTGTACGCCAGGCTGATGGCGCCCGATTCTTCCGACACGATCAACACCACGGCATCCGTCTCTTCAGTAAGACCGACGCCGGCCCTGTGTCGTGTTCCCAGACTCTTACTCATCTCGGGATCCCGCGTGAGGGGAAAAATGCAGCCGGCAGCCAAAATAACGCCTCCGTTGATAATGACTCCGCCGTCATGCAACGGGGTGTTGGGGAAGAAGAACGTGGTCAGGAGTTCTTTTGTCAGCGGCGCCTGGATTCGGGTTCCGGTTTCACAAATGGCGCGCATCCCGATATCGCGTTGAATGGCAATAAGGGCTCCAATGCGGTGGCTTGCCAGAAACAACACACTATTAACCAATACGTCTACGCGTTCCCGCTCGCGCCTCGATGTACTGCGAAGGCGAACCTGGCTGCTGCCAATTTCCGCAAAGGCACGCCGAATTTCCGGTTGGAAAATGATCAGCACGGAGAGCGCGGCCAGAGCCCACATTTTTGTAACAAGCCATTCGATCACTTCCAGTCCTAGGTAACGGGACATAAAACTGAGAAGCAGCGCCACAATCGTGAAACCGGCAAGTATCGGCGCCCCTCGTGTTCCCCGCATAAAGACGAGTGCTGAGTAGATGAGAAACGCCAGAAGCGCTATTTCAAATACGATTCGCAGATACACAGAAATATAATTCAACAAATAAACGAACTGCATGATTCGTACAGGCGTGTGCCCCAGTTTGAAGGTTGGGCGATTGACCTTGCCGACCGTTTATCGTATGGTCGCGTGGTTTCAGGTTTCAGGTTACCGGAGCAATTCTCGTTCTTAGTTCTTGGTTCGTCGTTTTTGAACTAAGAACGAAGAACCACGAACAACGAACGACTCGCGCGAAGGCTATTTCGCAAGAGTCTCTACACATTACTATAGAAGAAAGTTATACTTTGTCACGTGGCGACAGTGAGATACGGATGGATTTTCAATGGCTTCATGGTACTTTAGAGCCGGTGTTGTTGTAGGACATAGACTTAACCTGGAAACGGTCATGCGTACCTCATCCACAGACGTTCTGGTATAAAGAGTCACGAGGCACGGATCATGGACAGTCGTTTACTCGTGGTCAGCAGCGTCTCCGACGATCCTTTTGCGATCGATGTCGCCCATTTCTTCGGGCAGACCGCGGAGATCGCCGATCTCATTTCGCTGAAACGCTTTGCAAACACTGAAGTCTGCCCCCGCTTTATCAGTGACGAACGGGATTACGGGAATGTGGGGAATCGGCTTCAGGGCATGACGGTCATAATTGTCTCCACGTGTTGCGGAAATCACACCCGGAACGCTTTAGCTATGCGCAATTGTCTGGTGGGACGCGCCGCCAAAGACAATGGGGCGGAGCACGTTGTCCTGGTTGAACCTGACCTTTACTACAGTGCACAAGACAGGGGACCCCGTCCAGACCATGGAACTGTTGATTTCGAGCGGTCCAGCGACGATTACAAGAAGTTTGACGGACAACCGTTCTCCTCCCGTCTCTATGCTCAGCTCTTGCAAACCAGCGGGGTCGATGAAGTTGTGACTATTCACAATCATTCCGTGGCGGTGGAGCGACTGTTTGCCGATGTTTTCGAGGGGCGTTTCCATAATTTGTCCCCTGCCAGTCTTTACGCTGATTACCTGGTGTCGGACACCATAGATGGGGTTGTGGGAAAACCGGCGGGCGTCGTCCTGTGCGCCCCCGATGAAGGCGCGGCAGCGTTTGTCCGGTCAATCTATGACGCTATCATGAGCGCTTCGGAAAGCATGTTGCTGACACCGTCCGTCGGTATGCTTTTTATGCAGAAAAGACGGTCGGGTGAGCGTCGGGTTGAAATTAGGCCGGTGAGCGATTCACCGGTGCAACTGGACAGCCTGACGGGCCACGATGTAATCGTCTTCGATGACATGGTGCGCACCGGTTATACCATCATGGAGTGCTGCACGAAACTGAAAGAAGCTGGAGCCCGCCGGGTGGTGTTCGTAGTAACGCACTTTCATTCATCCGACGAGGTCAAGGAAAATCTTAATACTCCAGCAATTGACGAAATCATTACCACGAACACACTTCCGGCTATTTTGAATCGCGATATGCAGGGGCGATTGCGAAAAAAAATGCTTGTTTTGAAGATCGAGAAGTGGATTGCACGCTTTCTTCTCGACCGTTTCGGATTGCATCATCCAGTGACAACTCCTCCACTGTACGCCATCGACATGTCATCCAAAAATCGCAGGACCGCCAGGTCAACGCGATAGTTGCGGTGTCATTGGGCCCGGGCAACCCGGCACGACGGTGCTTACATGCCAAGCAGATACCTTCCCGTAGCGTCCCTACGAGAGGAGAGTAATCATGCAATTAAGCAGAGACCGCGGCGGGTGTCGGAGCGAGCGGACGGGTTGGTTTACTCGGGCTGCCGGTCCGCGGTTCGTAAGACAAGCGCGGTACGTGTTGGGAGGTAGACTTTGAACCGGTTCGAGAGTGATTCTCCCGCATTCTGGAGCGGCTGCGTAAAGAACTCCTGATTTGGTGTGATGCGTCCGTGACCACCGAACCGGGCGGCGTCGGTGTCGAGCACAAGCTCGTATTTGCCGGGTGCCGCTGGAATACCATAGTCAGAATAGGACTTGCCGGGGCTGAAGTTGAAAAGGAATAAGAGGGAGCCACGCCGGAATGCCAGCACTTGATCCGATCGGTGTTGCCACAGCAGCTGGATCTCAGATGTGCGCAGCAGGCTGAACGCCGTGCAGACATCGAGCATGGCGCGGTCGAATTCCGCCAGGTGCCGATAGCGCAGATTGGCGTCGTCACGGAGATGCCACTGGCGGCGTGCGTAGTGGTAGCTCCAATTGTTTTCTTTTCGTGGGAAATCGATCCACTCAGGGTGGCCAAATTCGTTTCCCATAAACGTCAGGTAACCATGACCCGCGGTTGCCAGGGTGACCAGTCGGATGAGTTTGTGCAAAGCAATTCCTCTGTCGACCGGGATCGTATGGTCGAACACACTCATGTGGTCATACATGTCTTTGCCGATGAGCCGAAAAATGAGAGTCTGATCCCCCACCAACGCCTGGTCGTGCGACTCGGTATAGCCAATTGTTTTTTCATCCGCACGACGATTGGTCAACTCATGGAAAAGTTCATTCACATCCCATTCTTCATCGTGTTTTTCCTTAATGATTTTGATCCAGTAGTCAGGGGTCCCCATCGCCAGGCGATAATCGAAACCCGCACCTCCGTGCGTTTGTGGCGCCGCAACCCCGGGCATTCCGCTCATTTCTTCGGCAATTGTGACGGCATCCGGGCGCACGTCATGGATCACTTGGTTTGCCAGAGTCAGGTACGTAAGAGCCTCATCGTCGACGGTTGCGTCAAAGTACTCGCTATAGGATGTAAATGTGCGTTCCAGGCCGTGGTCGTAATAGAGCATACTGGTGACGCCATCGAAACGGAATCCGTCGATGTGATATTCATCCAGCCAGAAGCGGCAATTGGAGAGCAGGAAATGAAGGACTTCCGGTTTTCCGTAGTTAAAGCAGCATGAATCCCAGGCATAGTGAAAGCCGCGTGGTCCCTCGTGAAAGAACTGGCAACGACTGCCGTCAAATCTGCTGAGCCCTTCTGCTTCGTTCCGAACGGCATGCGAGTGGACCAGGTCCATGATGACGGCGAGTCCAGCGTCATGCGCCGCATCGATCAGGGACTTAAGCTGTTCGGGCGTACCGAAGCGCGACGAGGCCGCAAAAAAATTACTTACATGATAGCCGAAGGATCCGTAGTAAGGGTGTTCCTGAATCGCCATTAACTGCACAGTATTGTAGCCTGCGTCCACGATTCGGGGGAGCACACGGTCGCGAAATTCATCAAACGTGCCGACTTTACCCTCTTCCTGCGCCATTCCCACATGTGCTTCATAAACAAGAGGAGGGCATTGAGGCCGCCGCCAGTCGGGGTGACCCCACACATACGGTTTTGAGGGGTGCCACAGTTGGGCACAGAAAATGTTGGTGACCGGATCTTGAACAACGCGCCGTGCGTGCGTCGGAATGCGTTCTCCACATCCGCCCTGCCAATGGACGCCAAGCTTGTATAGGTCGCCATGATTAAATGCATCGGCGGGGAATGAACGCTCCCAAACCCCTCCTTCGGATATGCGCTTCAGTGCGTAATCCTCTTGATCGGTCCAGTCGGAGAAAGGACCGCGCAGGTAGATGGCGGTTGCATTCGGCGCCCATTCCCGGAATATCCAGTGGCCGTTGCGCCGATGAAAACCAAAATACTCGTGGCCGGATGCGAAATCAGCCAGGGATCTCTTCCCTCCGGTCAGGCGTGCCGCAGTTTGCGCCGCATGCTGGCTGCGTTGCCGAATGCTGTCGGCATACGGCTCAAGGTAAGGATCGCGCTGCACAAGTATTGGCATTCCGCCGGCATGTCCACTGCGTGTGGTCGCAGACGCTGCGCGGTCGTTGTTTGGCGGTTTATGTCTGGTCATGGTTATCCCGTTGAAGTATAAGGGATCGGGGCGCTGCTTGTACCTAATTCTGTACTGTAGATCGAATTATATGGGATGCTTGTAGTTTCAATTAATATATCAGAGAATGTAAGAAGACCACGATTAAGCGACGGATACGCTTGACTTTTTGCCATCATCTTCTATCGTTAGTGCCGTCAATAACCGGCGTTTTGTCCTTCTTGGTTCGTGGTGTACAAACGCCAACCGAGGAACGCCGAAACCCGAACGACGACCAACATTTTTCAAGAGTATTTGAATACGCAAACAAAGGAGCATGAACCCATGACGGCAGCAACCGCGGGATCCACACCATCGATCGGCTACGATGACACACCTGTATTGCCGGGGCAAGAATGGCGCGTCCATGACGGTCGCCGGCCGCAACCGCGTGTTGTGACGCCGCCTCCCGCGGGCGAACCGTTGCCGCCTCCGTCCGACGCTGTGGTCCTCTTTGACGGAACCGACCTTTCCCAGTGGAAAGGAGCCGATGGCGATGCGCAATGGCCCCTTGGCGGCGGCTACATGGAGGTTGCTCCTGGAACCGGCGGGATCGAGACCCGTGAACAGTTTGGGGATTGTCAGCTGCATCTTGAATGGGCCGCACCGGGCGAAGTCAAGGGAGACAGTCAGGGGCGCGGGAACAGCGGCGTTTTTCTGCTGGGAAAATATGAGATTCAGGTGTTGGACGGGTACGACAACCCCACGTATGCAGACGGCATTACGGCCGCGATATACGGACAATATCCGCCGCTGGTGAATGCGTGTCGGAAGCCTGGCGAATGGCAGACGTACGATATCTTCTTTGTTGCTCCACGGTTTAACGGTAAGAAGTTGGAGAGTCCGGCATACGTAACGGTCATCCACAACGGTGTGTTAGTTCATCACCACCAGGCGCTCATGGGACCAACCGGGCACCGCACTGTATCCTCGTATGACATCCCGCATCCGCCGACCGGTCCTCTTGCTCTCCAGGATCACGGCGATTTGGTCCGCTACCGGAACATATGGATCCGCGAACTTACGGATTACGATGCCGGCTAAACACTGGCCAGCATTATTCACCACAAAGACTCGAGGGCTCAAAGAACTTTGTGGACGGTGCGGTTACTGCTCTCGTCGCCACTTGTGGGAAAAGGGACAGGACACTAGGTCCCAGAGTCTGCCAGGGCCCCTTTAACGCCGTCGAGAAGCTCCGGTACGCTGTAGGGTTTCTGAAGGAAGGGCAGGCCATCCCCGATCATTTCGGCGATCTGCGGGTTCTCAAACGTGTGTCCGCTCGTTACCAGGATTGGCATCTTCCCGTACTCTGCTTCGAGTTGCTCCAGCAGTTCATTACCGCTGAGATCGGGCAGGACAACATCCGTGATGACTAACTCCAGGTTGTCCTGTTGTTCATTGAAAATCTCCAGTGCGTCTCGTGCGGTGGCGGCCACAAACACCTCATACCCGTTGCGGCTCAGAGCATCCAGAGCAAACTTGCGAACGCCTTCTTCGTCTTCTACGAGGAGAATACGTTCACCGTTTCCCCGCAATGTATGCAATGGCACATCCTTCTTGATCTTTTCGTCGGGTTCTCCGCTGAATGTGGGCAGATAAACTTTGAAACGCGTACCCTCGTTTAATTGACTTGACACGCGGATCCATCCTTCGTGCTGTTTGACAATTCCGTATACCACGGACAACCCAAGGCCGCTGCCTTTCGACGGACCCTTGGTGGAGAAGAACGGGTCGAAAATATGCTCGATCGTCTCTTCATCCATACCTGTTCCCGTGTCGGCAACAGTCAGACAGACAAAATTGCCGGGGCGTGCCTCCGGCATTAACTTGCAGTCGTACCCTTCGAGTATCACGAATTCGGTGCCGATGGTCAACTTCCCCCCGCGCGGCATGGCATGACGTGCATTGATAACCAAATTCAAAATGACCTGTTCAATCTGGCTGCGGTCCGCCTTAATACAGTCAACGGCCGGATCCAGGTAGGTGATGGTTTCAACATCTTCCCCGATCATGCGCCGCAACATCTGCTGCATGTCACTTACAATGTCATTGATGCGCAGACTTTTAGGCTGGACGACCTGACGTCGACTGAAGGCGAGCAACTGTTTGGTGAGGACACCGGCACGTTCGCCGGCCGACTTGATGGTGTCGATATCCTGATACCGGGGATCGTCCGGGCTGAACGATGTCAGCATTAGTTCACTGTATCCGATGATTTCAGTGAGAAGATTATTGAAATCGTGCGCAATACCGCCGGCGAGTCGGCCCAGTGCTTCCATCTTTTGTGCCTGGACCAACTGTTTCTGCATTTCCTCCTTGTCCTTTTCGGCACGTTCGCGTTCTTCCCGAAGCCGGACATTGCTGATGCCGTACGAAAGATTGTCCGCCAGCTTAGACAGCAGCGCGACCTCTTCGTTGTCAAATACGTCAGTGGAATCGGCGTAGATAGTAAGAGCGGCCAGTGTCTTGTCCTGGACCTGCAGGGGCAGGGCAATGGCGGACACAAAAGTGCGTCTCAGTGCTTCCTTTCGCCAACCGGGGATTGTCTTGTCGGAGGCAATATCTCGAACAATGATTGTTTCGTTCTCTCGAATGGCTGTTCCGGTGGGGCCGAGACCTTTCTTTTTGTCGGCCCAGGTAATGTCCAGCTTTTCCAAGAAACCATGCTCATTACCGGCATATGCTGCTGGACGGACAGCTTTTTTACTGTCATTTTCAGCGTATCCCACCCACGCCATGCTGTAGCCGCCGACATCCACAATAATCCGACAGATCTCTTTCAGTAAGTCTGGTTCTTTCCAAAGCCGGAGGAGTGTCTGGTTGCATTCACTAAGCGTCCGCAGAGCCCGCGTCACGCTGCGGAGATCTTCTTCGGTCTTGTTATGAACATCGATATTCATCACCAGCGCGACGCTGAGACCTTTGCCGCCGTTGGATTTGGGTAGTGGCGAAAGCGCTAAGTAGCCCCAGAAAGAGCGGTTGTCTTTACGCAGGAAACGAATCTCTGTCTGGTGTGCCGAGTGTTCGAGAAGCGAAGTCGCAACATCCATACGAGATGCTGAAGCGGCATCGTCCATATCTAGAAACTCTGCAAACTCGTGGCCGATCAGTTCTTCTTCCGAATAACCGAGCATTGCCTGAAAGGCGGCGTTAGATTCCGCGATGCAGCCTTTGTGATTGAGAAGAGCCATACCGATGGCGGCATGCTTAAAAATAGCGGGATAGCGTCCGTTGTGACGAGCAACTTGCGTACTGGAAGCGCCCGACACACTCAAACCGGAGAGACGATTGAGGATGGATCCTTTCCGTGCGCCATCCGCATCGTTCGTTTGGGGAAAAGAAACGCTGTCTTTGACCATTAGACTCGTTATTGTATTCATTATGAGTGACAGGTAACGCCGACTCGACTGGCACCTGTTACTATAGGTGTAAGAATAGCATACTCAAGCTTTCCAATCGTGAATGCAGCAGATTTTGCGCCATGTTCCGATCGCTGTCCAACAGCCTGGACAGGCGCCGCCCCGCAGTGCGCGGTGGAATAATCGGCAGGCTGCTCGTGGACATGCAAGGCCGTGTCTAATGCAGAAATGCGAGACCGTGTTGCAGCAATGAAACAACCGTTTGCCAGACTTTACTTACACCTACCGTTCTGTCGTCGAAAATGCGGATACTGCGCGTTCTACTCGGTGGATCGACATACTTCCGACATGCGACAGGCATATCTGCAAGAGTTGAACAATGAATTGGCCAGTTTCAGGGGCCAATGCCGGCCGTTGCGGAGTATCTTTATCGGCGGCGGGACCCCATCCGTCCTTACGCCCGACGAACTTGAGGAGCTTCTCAGGCTGCTTCATATGCATGTTCAT
>JAIPIM010000102.1 GCA_021734725.1 Minisyncoccota bacterium
AACTCCGCGCGGATGAATTGATACCGAAAATGTGGAGATGATAGTCTGTTTTCGCGATAACGTTTTTGATCCCGGTGAGGCGTTGAGATTGAACGGGATGCGTCAGTAGATCGATGTCGAAGACGACGACGCCGAGCGTGCCGGTTTTAGTGTTTGCGGTATCCGCGACGAATCGTCCAACGCCCTGTTTACTCCGCAGCAGTCCTTCTCGTTCCAGTTCTTTGAGCGATTTATTGATCGTCGCGCGGCATACGCCGAACTCTTTCGCGAGATTGAGTTCGGAGTCTGTTTTCTGATTGGGCTTCCATTGTCCGGAGAAGATACGTTCGCGCAGCTCGGCGACAATATCGGCCCCTCTATACATTTTCTGAGTACTTCCGGAAGGCATGACGTATCCTTTCAATGTCTACTTGTCTATACATATAGTTTATCGTGGCATTATCACGGGCGCAAGCCAAGCTGGTTTAATTTTCCATGAAGCCCTGAGAAAATTGGCGAAAAGTATTGTTGTCGTTCCCCACCACTGCTGAACGTTCACGGTTTCAGGTTTTCCAGCACTACGTACTGAATGTTTTTCAGCGGTACGTTTTTTACGATTGCCCGGGAAGCATCCGACATAGAGAATTCCAGCGGTTGGCCGTCCAGGGTACGCGCCCCGCTGTACGTGTGCGAAAGTGTCAAGGCGAGATCGATGATGCGTGTTTCGGCACTGCTGTAGTCGGCGAGCAGGACAATCGCTTTGTCCGCTGTCTCGAATAATCCCGCGTCAATGCCCGACATCCCGGCATTGACCGGACGTTTGATGGTGCTGGCCAACTTCAGTGGAAAGAGATAGAGTTTTTCGATATTGGTATCGAAGACCCGCGTCGATGCATATTCGTCTTTCGGCGCTTCAAATTTCGGCGTAGCCGTGCGGGCGAGTACGGCGCCGAGCGAGGTGCCGATGCGAATCACCTTGCCTTTGCCGCAATCGAATACCACCGCGGCGGGCTTTCCGTCGCTGTACGTGGCCAGAACCTGGGCGTTCGGGATCTCCAAAGATTCTTTTCTTCCAATCACCTCGAATTGAAAGGACGGCAGGTTTTCGGCTTGACAGGTCGCGGTATCCAATGTAGGGAGAGAGTACAGATTGATTGTTTCCGTGTATCGCTCGGGAATATTTTCGTTAACTCGTTCAATGGTTGCCTGCTTTCCGGCCATCCGTTCCACCAGATTCATTGATTTGTCGAGTTCATCATGGGTGGCGGCCCCGGCTTGCGTGAACAGTACACCTCCGTTGCGAACCCATGCTTCTATTTTCGCCTGTGCAGCCGCGGGTACATGCGGATCGGTGATGTACAGGAGTTTGTAATTATCGAGTCGGTCGGCGATTTCGTTTTCCGGGAGGATATCCACCGGAACCTGGTTGTATGCAAGTGCGGTGTGCAGCATTTGCCGTTCGGTAAACTGACCCTGGTAGCCGCTGTACATCAAGTCTTCAAAGATTGCGAGCCTGCGATACCAGATTTCCGATGCACGTGAATACAGGAGCGCCACTTGCGGTGCAGGCGACGATCCGTCCATGACAATGTCTTCGATGTCAGCCACATTATGGAAAAACCGCGCTACGGCGGCACTTATTTCCAGCCCCTTCGGATTATCCGGACCGAAGCCCCATCCGAACCAGGGACCGAAGCGATAGACAAAGAAATGGTGCATGTCGCGAATCAGGCCTGACATTCCTGACAATTCCGTACCGCGTCCCGAGCCGATCCGCGTCGGCGCCCACAAGCCCCCCGTATCGGTCTTCCCGAACTTCGATGCGCTAAGCAGGAGATTTGCGTGATACATGTTGTGATGAATGGGTACCCACAGCGACGAGGTGTAATGGGGCAGGAATCCATCCCAGGCGCCGTGTTTGCTGTATAGGAAATAGTCGGGTGTTGCCCGAAATCCGTTTGGGGGGGCGGACGTGCAGCAGATCACGCCGTCCCCGTAAATCTCGTGGGCCCCCTCGCGATAGGCTTCCCAGAAGCTCATGGTTAATTCCTGGCGAAACCATTCGGTCAGGTAATACAAACGCGCGGAGGCTTCATCGGTCACTTTGTACATAGGAATGGGAGTAGCGTGATCCATTGTTTCAAAACCGATTTCAGCGGCGGTAATGCCACGCTTTTCGAGCCACTTATGGAAGGCGGGCAGAATGCCGTCGAGCTTAAGCAATTCGCCGAGTGTATAGACTTTCGGTTCGTCCAAGACCTTGAAAATGAGCCTGTCTCCTTTCTGGAAGCCGGTTGCGTCGGCGAATGACTTAAGTTCTCTTTGTCCAATGGTTCGTTCCTTGAACCCATCTTTCAGCGGTTTCTTTGCCAGCCAGTCTCGGTAACCGTTCAGATTGTGAATAAAGAACGGCAAGACACCTGCATGTGTGTCACGTTTGACATTGATGTTCAGCCCGGATACATAGCGTATTCCCATGAGTCTCAGCAGTTCCGCTTCTTTCATCGTTGTCTTGTGATCGTAAAGATCCGTGCAATGCCGAATCGAGGTGGAGGTCAGGATGCGGCGGGGCATGGTTTCTTCCGTGATCCCTTGTGCCCGCAGTGTTTCGACGCGGTCGGCGGCGAAGTCGTAAAACGTTCGAATGGTTTCAGCATATTCGTTGAGCGGCTTCGACGTGTCACCCATGGTAATCGGAATCGCGCCCATATCGGTCGTATACGTAATCGTTTGTACCACGGCGTTGTCATTGGGGCGCCCGGCGAATTCGATGGTGGCGGTGAGTTCCGGAATATTACCGGTCCGCGCCCCTTTTCGTTTGGGTTTCAGTGTCGGTGAGTTAAAGGCGAAGATCATAATGCGACGCCCCGCCGGTTTTTCCCGACAATGCTCGAGAAATCGCACCATCCCGTGGCGTCGCCGGTCCGCAGTGCAGTGTTAGCAGGCATATCGGACCATCTGACATAATCCCATCGTCCGTCCCCGAAATCGACGAGTTCGGCGGTGGGCGTCAGCCCTACATATCCCAATTGCTCGCCCAGTCCCAGCCGGCGGTACACACTTGCACCGACATGAACCTGCGCATCGGCCGGTGTGACCTTGTCTATCGTCACCCGAACAAACAGGGGGGATCCCATTAGGCTTCCGCATGCGACTATTGTGCCCAGAAATACCGTTACAAGAAGTGTTTTGTATTGTTGCATCAAGCGTTCTCCAAAATGATTCCTGTTCTACCCTCGATGGTTACAGTCACTTCGCCATCACGTGCCGTAAACGTGGTGCCGGTGTAAATATCGGTGAACATTTGAGCCCAGCTTTGAGCGCTCGTTTCGCAGCGCACAAGTTTCGAGTGGCGGGACGTATTGACAATGCAGACAAATTGTCTTCCGTCATCGCGTATCAATGCTCCCGCGTAGGTTTCACCGTGCGTCACCCGAATGGGCAGTTCTACATTCAATCCGCGCAGTACCGCCGCCATGGATCCGGCTTTCGGTAATGCGCCAAACACGATCACCCGCCCTTTGCCTACGGAGCGTTGATATCCGCACGTAAACTTCAGGTTGCGGACGGCGTCCAGCTGAACCATCGCATAATGAATCTCCACCGGGATCAGTTTTCCGACCATTCCGCCATCGATACAGTCTTGGAACTCCCAGCATGGTTGCGAGAGAACCACCTTTTCGTCACCAACCGTGATTTCGAACCCATTTTCATAGCCCCACAATTCGATCTTGCGTTCCGCGGGAGTGAATCCGAGAATGTTTGACGGCTGGAGATTCGCGTCATAAAAAATGCCTTCGCCAAAGACGATCAGGGTTCCGCCGTCTTCGACCCATGTTTTCAACCGGCGCTGGTGCTCGGTATCCAGATCGTTCGATCCAGCGTAGATCAGGGTTGACAGCTCTGCCAGTACGTTTTCGTTGCGCGCGTCGATCCTGCGATAATCGATTCCGTCGCTGTAAAGGGCTTTTCGTATGTCGCTTTCCCACGGTTCGCCGGTGCTGGCCATTTTCAGCGGATCGTACAAGACTCCCACAGAACAGAGTCTGCGAGTGCGATGGAGCCCGTGCTCTTCCACGAGCCGAATCATTTGCTTGAATTCATTGAAGCAATTTGGATTTGTGTTGCCGCCTTCGGTAATGCAGCCGGCGCACCAGTGCTCCCGGTCGACCAGCATGAACCAGTTCCATCCGCGAATGCCCGAACCGATTGCGCTGACGAACATCATGCGGTAATGATTCGGGGTCAGATTGCCCTTGTAGTTGTCAACCGTGTAGCCGCTCTGAAATTCGGCGATATGGCTTAACCCGCCGAGATCCGAGGCGGCGCGGCAGACATCGACGAAATGCTGGTGGGTTCCGACGTCGGCCGCGAATACGCTGTCACCGCCGCTCCCTCCGCTGAACTCCGCTTCCGGATAGATGTCGACGCCCGCAAAATGCGTCTGGTTTCGCAGCGAATGCCAATCGTGAACTTCGAAAAACGCCAGGAGATTATGAAAGAACGGTACATCGATCCCGTGTGAGCGATACTGCTCGACGTTCCAATGGCCGAGGCGATGGCTTTCCCAGTGTAGAAAGGCAACAAAATCCCTGTATGCCAGGAGAGTTTTACGATTCCAGCCGTTTGCCGATGTAATGGCCTTCGCTTGATCGAACGACGTGAACGTTGTGCCCCATTTCTCGTTCAATGCTTCACTATGCGAGTAGGTTTCTTTCAGGTACATTTGGAAAGGCCCGTCTCCGCCATCAAGTCCGAGCTGTCGCCAGTACCAGAAATGCCAGGGGTTGATTTCATTGTCGGGCTGAAGCAGTACAATCGGCCCCCCTTGCCCATGGAGGAACGGTTTAATGACTTTACACACTGCTTCGATATACGGGATTGCCTTGTCATGAAACGTCTTCGATCCGCGGTAATAGCATGCCGCATGGTCCGGCGGTCCACCGTTAATCTCCTCCGCATAGATATAGGGCCCCGGCCGGATAATGCACCAAAGCCCGCGGTCCCGCAGTTTCTGTAAGAACTCCACCAGATTCAATTCGGCTTTGGTTCTGCCAGTGAAGTCATAGCGCCCTTCTTCGATTTCATGACTGTGCCACGATATATATGTCGAGACGACCCTGATTCCCATTTCTTCGATTACCGACAGAATCGTGTCCCAATTCGAATAGGGCACGCGCCAGTAATGGAACTCTCCGCTGATTGCCGGAACCAGCTCCCCGTCGATGACCAGGCCATAATCGCAGACGTCTACACTCATGGTTGCCGTGTCTCCATTACTTCTCAACCCTGACGAACAAGGCTTGTCCCGGCATGATGAACCTTTCGAACCATCCTTCGCCGACTGAGCCGCGTGCCTGGTAGTTCGCGAGTTCCGTCTCTTTATCGGGGCCTTCAATCATGTACACTTTTCGTCCGCGGACGTTAACAACCGCGGCCACATGCTCGGACGCCGAGGCGTTGGCCAGCAGCACGTGCGGGCGCTCCCGATCGTCCATAAACTCGCCTACGATCAGTCCGGGATTAGTTTTTCCGTCCCATGCGACGTCGGAACGTTCCTGGATATGCTCGACGACGCCCCGGCCGTCGAAATCGACAGTCCCCCCCGGTCCCTTCGGCCAATGCGAAGTCCGCACGATTCGACACCGACGGTACCGGTCTTCCCACTGGCTTTGAAAATGGTGATGTTGTCGGCGCATCTGGTAATAGAGCTGCCCCTTTTGTCCCAGTTCATCAACGGCTGCTCCATAGTGACCGATTCCACCGCCGCGATAGTAATAATACAGAATGCCCGAAGCGCCGTAAGCCAGTGAAGTATAAAATTGCCAGCTCAACTCCAGCGGTGTCGGTGCGCGATACATCCAGTGCCCGATGGCCAGGAGAATCGTCCAAAATGGCACGTTGTTGCGGATGGAGGCTGATTGATAGCTGGCCAGGTTCCGGAAGTACTGGGCTGTACCGCCCCAGACGTTGGACATTTGCGAGTAGCAGTCGTAGCTCAGAACCGGTACGTGCGTGGTGTCAACGACGTGGTCGAGGTAGGTGCTGTAATCGTCGAATCCGACCTGCTGCTCGATGGTCCACTCCGGCCGGTCCGGGCTGATCCGA
Organism: Minisyncoccota bacterium; assembly: GCA_021734725.1. Classification (GTDB taxonomy): domain Bacteria; phylum Verrucomicrobiota; class Lentisphaeria; order Oligosphaerales; family MVZH01; genus JAIPIM01. Next base: position 6,088 of record JAIPIM010000102.1, read on the forward strand.
TGGTTGGGCAGTAAGTTTATGTACGGTTCCGCCTGGTCGGTCAGCTCTTCGATAATCCGGCAGGCCTGTGCGACCGCGGGCAAGCCGCCGCACAACGGTTCGTCTTCCACGTAAAATCCCCATACCGCCGGATGGGCCGCGTACTCGTTTACTGCTGCTGCGGCTTGTTTTTTGTAGTTCGCGGGAAGCGGGATCGGCTGCGAAAAATCCGACCAGTTGGACCGCGGTGAGAGCGTGCGGCGATCACACAGGATGACCTGCATGCCGTGCCGGTTTGCTTCGTCAACCAAGCGATGCACAAGACCGTGGTTTTCCGGCAGGTCGTCAAACCATGGCGTTAAGGTCAGGGTGAAGCCCAAGTCCGCCCATTCCGCGGCCATTTCTTCTGGCGTCGGCGACCAGTTGTTGCACACCCACGAACCGATGGGGAACCTTCGCTGCATTCAAGAGTATCCTTTACGTGTCAATTGTTAAGCTTTAAAAGTTCGAACTTCTCGAGCGGCAGCGACACGTTCAAGGTGCCGTCACCGTTGTCGCAATGAGCGGACGCGAACGTGGCATTTACCGTGCGAACGCCGCCCAGTGCGTTGCCGTCAATACGCAATTCAACCTCTTCAAGTGGTTCATTCGTGAAATTAACCAGAGTTACGCAGTAGGAATCTGTCGACTCGTTCTTGAGTAGATTGGCTTCCACGCCGCGGGTCAGACATCTGATCGGCGAGAGCGATTGCGCGGACAATCCCAGCTTTGCCAGCAACGCGTCGAAAGCCGTTTCGACCTGGCGGTTGTAGTTTGGATGGACGAAAGACGACAGATCTTCGCCGCCCCTGCCATAAGGCTTCATGGGGAACGCCCCGGAGAGATGGGCTGTTCCCGGCAGTGCTCCAACGATCATGGCCTTGCCCTTCCCGTACGAATTCATCACGGCGGCCGGTTTTCTCGTGTAGCGGAAACGTCCCACCACCTCGCCTTTATCCGGAACGAACGTCTGCGTGTATCCAAATACCGGCAGTGTTTCCGATATGCCCTCGATATCGACGTAGTCAAGCGGTTGTGCATGCACCAGTTCAAGCTTGGCCCGCATGGACGTCGTTTCCTTGGCAAGCGTCGCTTCCGTGATTCCAAATACTTCGTTGAGTGTATCCATTGGTTGGTTGTATTCGTTTTTCAGCCCCCCACCGGTGACGGACACCAGCGTTCCACCGTCCGCGACCCATTGTTTAAGCGCGGCAGCGGCTTTCTCGGTCAAATGATCGCCGACCAGGAAGTATACGTCATAGTGTTCGAGGTAGTCGGTCTCCAGGTCGTTCTCCGCGAGAATGTCCACGGGCATTCCCAGATGCCGCAACAGGAGATACAGGTATTGTCGTTCACCAGCATACATTACGTCGCCCGGTCCGTAATAAACAGGATCTTCCTCAGCGACATCCCAGATATCGGTTGTCAGCGACCAGCCCAACGCGGCCTTGCTGTTGGCGACGTTGCAATCCAGCAGGGTGTCTTCAACCTGGCCGAGGGTAAAGCTGACGCGTTTGATGGCCTTGAAAATGTCCGGGTAGGCGTAGACGTTGTTGATGGACGGATAGCCAATGGTGTAATAAATCAAAGACGAATGGCCCTGCGCCGCAAGCGCAAGGCTCATCGTTTCGACCACGTCGGGTGTATACCCGCGGTTTCCGTCACATATGATGTAACCGCCTCGGGGACAGTCGTAGTACTTGCTAAATCCACGCGCCACGGCGGCGCCGTAAGATTCGGTTTCCGGTCCCACGTAACCGGGCATTCCGCCCTGTCCCCAACTGGTCTCGCTGCAGTACGATGTAACACCTCGCCGTTGAAAAATCAGGAATGGATCATCGCCCATGATGAGTGATGTCAGACAACCCACGGTTGGGAAAAAGCTGCCCGAGTTCGTCAGGGTCCCCTCGGGAAATATGTCTTCCAGCATGCGCGTCGCCTCGCGGCAGACATCAGCATGGAGCAGCGCGCGAAAATACGTGGAATGGTAATACAACACTGGATTGGCAACCGCCTCTTCGGGCGTGCCCTTACCCAATGTAACCATTGCCCATAACTCGTCTTCTTTCGGTGATTGTTCCGTGGAAGTCAACTGTTCAAGTGTATCCCGGTCCAAGACTTGTCCGGGAGTAATGGATCGGCTTTTGAGATAGTCCCGAAATGTGGCGTTTACCTTGGGCCATGATCTCAGTGTTTGAAGTGATTTAGCGCCGCATTCTTCAATGATCTTTATGTCTTGGCGCAGATTTCCGAGCCGTTTCTCTTTCAGATTGTGGTAGCTCTTTTCGTACGACGCGCGGAGCCCGGTGAAGTCACCCTCGTGACACTCCCGTGTAAACTGCCGATTCCACAGGCCCAGGTAGCCCGGTGCGCGATTAAAACCGAAACCTTCGCCTTCCGGACCGTACACTTCGGGGTCGCAGTTGTAGTGTTGACCGTTCAGGCCGCACGCCGCGGCCAGGCGGCGCGTATCGAAGTCGCCAATGGCCACTTCCGGATTGGCGCTCATCCAGCCGGGGAAGGCGCTCAGCATTCCGAATTGTTTTGCCCGGCGGCCTTCAGGGACGTATGCCTCTAGCATACTGGTCAGGTCGTCGAGATAGGCCGCGAGCGAAATCGCCGGTTTGCCACCGAGAAAGTTTTCCCATCGCTGATTCCCGGTTGCCGCAATCAACTCTTTGGGTTCCGGCCCCAATGTAAATGTTGCCGCATCCTCGCCTGTTGGCAACTGGCTGATCGAAAGCTCGACCAGTTCGTTGCTGCGACAAACAAGCACAACAGGCAGCACCTTTGCAAATTCGATGGCCTGCCACGATGACTCCTGACCAGCCTTTAGCAAGCGATCCCTGTCCGCCTTTTCCGTGGATACACCGTCAACACTGAAATAGTACTTGCTCTGCGGGCCGCCCCAACGTCCGTACAGCCAGAAACAACTGTGCATTTCGATCTCAACGCCCGTGTCCGCTTCCGGGGACACTTTTGCCTTGAAATAGAGGGGGGTCTTGAATGTGCCCAGCACCGCTGGATCGTGTTTCTTGCCCCATGTATTGGGTCCCCCGGGCTGCAGATCCAGGTCGTCCGTCAGGTACACAAAGTCGATCACGCGACAGGCCCGGGGGTAACCGTTGGTTTCCTTGATTATTCGAATCGTTGCCGGGCCTTCAGACAGATTGAACGTAGCTTTTTGATACACCCAGTCGGTATTGTGCCATCGCCAGGGTCCCTGGACACGCCATCCCATGCGGTAGGGAAAAAGCTTGACCTGCTCTTTACGTCCAAGCGTCTCGCTCTGCTGAATCTGTTCGTTCTGTTCGATTTCGATTTTGAAAAGCGCGTCGAAATTCCAGGAGCTTTCGCAGTGAACCCACGCGTTGTATGTACCGGCGTTTTCGATAGTGATCATCTTCTCCGCAACGGCCCGCGCGTCGCTTTCGTCGGCCAGAAGGCGATTGCCGCTCCAAAGGTGGGGCATGGAAGGGAAATAGCCCTCGGTATTGGCGGCCACCCGCCAGCCGGACTTAATGTGAAAATCTTCCGCTTCCAGGCATATCTCATTGGCTCCTGTCACATCCGATGACATAATCGTTGCTCCCATGGCTAGGACCGTTCGTAGAATACCCGACCAATGCTTCATATTCGATTACTCCTTAACCGGTTGACGATTAGAGAATTGCGACATGTCGTATTCCGCAATTCTCGTTCTTAGTTCTTGGTTCCTCGTTCGTCGTTGTTGAACTAAGAACGAAGAACCACGAACCCCGAACGACTCGCCCGAAGGCTGTTTAGCAAGAGTCTATGATTGACGATACATGGCTGTACACAATACGAGAGGTTTTCTCATCCTGACCGGCCCGCCATGCGACCAGGCGCGCGCCAATTGTCTACATGTCTAGACAGTATAGTTGTGATTGTACCACTGTCAAGGGACTTCTGCTTTTTCAAAGGAATGGTTGGTGTTTACTGAGATGGTAGATTAAGCTGCGGTCGCCGGATGGAACCGCCTCCCACGTTTTTGGGAAACTGGCCCGAATAGGAATATGGGAGGCGGTTCCACCCGGCGACCCGTTGTCCCACGCAGTCCCTCTTGTACATCAACAGAAGTCTCCTGGCAAAAGGTGGTCGACCCACTGATTTGACTTTATCGTATTCGGCGGTCTGGTTCTTGTGGTTTTATAAAGTATTGCGACATCTCGTTGTTTGCAGTTCCCAGTTCATCGTTTTTGAACTAAGAACGAAGAACCATGAACAACGAACCACTCGCGCAAAAGCTATTTCGCAAGAGCCTATAACCGTATTCGGCAAAGGAGAACAGGACGTGACTGATACAAGACCGAATCTGATTATGATCATGACGGACCATTGGCGTGGAGACTGTCTTTCGCGGCTGGGACATCCAGTGGCCGAAACGCCGCACCTGGACGGCATGTCCACTCAGGGCGTCACGTTCACGAACGGTTTTACTCCCTGTGCGTCGTGCATTGCCGCCCGCCGTTCGCTGATGACCGGCATGCGACCCACTTCACACGGGATGCTCGGCTATCAGGATGGGCGTCCATGGCCATACAAGCACACCCTGGCCGGCGAGTTGGCGCGCGCGGGGTATCAGACCATCAATGTGGGAAAGACACACTTCCATCCGGCGCGGCTTCATCTGGGGTTCGAGGAACTGATCGTCCCCGACGATTATGACGAATGGATTGACAAGCAGACCGGCCTGGTATGCGCACGGCGGGCTCACGGCGTGCATGCCAATTCGTGGATGGCACGGCCAAGTCACCTGCCGGAGTGCCAGCAGGAGGAGACGTGGTTGACAAATCAGGCCATGGAACGGCTGAACAAGCGCGACCCGGAGCGGCCGTTCTTTCTATGCCTTTCGTTCAACGGCCCCCATCCGCCGTGGTGTCCCCCGCAGTACTTCTTCGATTTATTCATGGGCAAGGATATACCGGAACCCACCGTCGGCGAATGGGCTCGGCATTACGCTGAGGACGCGTCGTATCCCATGGGCGTGAATGACTGGCGAGGAAAGCTTTCGCCGGAGTTGAATCACCGTGCGCGTGCCGGATATTTTGCGTACCTGGCCTATATCGATTCGCAAATCGGACGGTTTATGGAGTTTCTCGGCAGATCCGGATTAATGACCGACACCATGCTCCTGTTCACCGCCGACCACGGGGAAATGCTCGGCGACCATCACCTCTGGCGCAAAGTCAGTGCGTGCGATCCTTCCGCGCGGATCCCATTCATGATCAGACCGCCGCATGGCTGGAATGTACCGCGGAACCGCGAGGACGATTCACTTGTCGGATTGGAGGATATCATGCCCACGTTCCTCGACACCGCCGGAGTCGATATTCCCAATACCGTGGAAGGGCGGAATCTGGTTCCGCTGCTGCGCGGCGAAATAACTGGAGTACGAACGCATTATCATCACGAACACTCGCCCTGTTACATCGGAGAGAATGCCTACCAGTCCATTACGAGTAAAGAATGGAAATACGTCTGGAATCCGATCGACGGCAGTGAATTGCTGTTTGACCGCGCGAACGATATTCTCGAAGTTTGCGATTTGGTGCCAGAAGCCGAGTACGCGGATGTACTGGCGGAATACCGTGCGCTGTTGGCTCGTGAACTCCAGGGGCGTCCGGAGAAGCTGTCGGATGGAGAAACATTAACCACCGGCGATGTACCGGTCTGGCGCGCGCCGCGGAAAAATGTGCAATAACCGGTGTAAGTGCCAACCATGCTCATTACCCATAAGT
>JAIPIM010000103.1 GCA_021734725.1 Minisyncoccota bacterium
GTATCCAACAAGCTTGTTTCCCGCGAGTTTACGTACTTCCGCCAGCGGTAAATCATCGCGTCCGACATGCACGCCCTCCGCGTCCAGCGCCAGCATGATATCGACACGATCGTTCACGATCAGTGGAATGCCGAGTTCTTGCGTCAACGCATGGACGCGAACACCCATTTCAAAAAAAGCCTTGGCACTCGTGTTTTTTTCGCGCAGCTGCACCATGGTCACGCCGTTGTTCACGGCGCGGACAAGAACACTGCGCAGGTCTCGGTCGCCGATCAGTTCGCGGTCCGTTGCAAGGTATAAGCTGTAATCGGGCATGACGTGCCTCCCGGATGTATGTGCGTCATCGAGACTGAATTGGAAGATCCGACTTCAAGGTCTATATTTAACCCCCTTTTTTTTGTTATCAACCAACGGTTTGACCATGTCCAAGCATCATCGTTTCAAGTTCAGCACTCTCGAAGAACTCCGCGCCGGCATCCAGTCATTAGGGCTGGATATACCGACGGAGACGGATGTCAGTGTATTAACGCAAGCGGTTGAATTCAGCGGGCGGCGCGTTGACAATCGTTTTGCGGTGCACCCGATGGAGGGATTCGAGGCCGACCCTCAGGGGAAGCCGGGGCCGCTCGCGTTTCGCCGCTATAAACGGTACGCGGCCGGGGGGTCAACCCTGATTTGGTGTGAAGCCACGGCAGTCGTGCCGGAGGGACGCTCCAACCCGGGTCAGTTCTATATCAATGCGGATAACGTGGATAGCTACGCCCGGCTGGTCGAGGAGACACGGCAAGCCGCGCGCGACGCCTTCGGGCATGAGATTGTTATGATCCTGCAACTCACGCACAGTGGACGATACAGCAAACCCGACGGGACCCCTTCGCCCATTATTGCGCACCATAGTCCGATCCTCGATCCAACGCACCAGCTGCCGCCGGATTATCCATTGGTCACCGACGATTATCTGGATGCGTTGCAGGACAAGTTTGTGGACGCGGCCGGTCTAGCTGCCAAAGCCGGGTTTGACGGCGTTGACGTGAAGAGCTGCCATCGGTATCTGGTGTCCGAACTGCACGCATCGTTTACGCGGGACGGCAAGTACGGAGGATGTTTCGAGAACCGTACGCGGATGCTGCGCGAAACCTTGGCAAAGATCAAGCAGTCCGTGCCCAGTGTATTCATTACGACGCGGTTGAATGCATTCGACGCGATCAGCTATCCATACGGTTTCGGCGTCGACGAAGAAGATCATTTGACGCCCGATCTTACGGAGCCCATTCAGCTGATAGGGATACTCAAGGACATGGGCGTCCCGATCCTCAATCTCTCCATCGGCAACCCTTATTTTAATCCGCATGTGGGGCGTCCGTACGATTTTCCCATCAAAGGTATGGAAGCGCCCGAGGAAGATCCGTTGGCCGGTATTGCCCGATTTCTGGGCGTGACACAGGCCGTCCAGCAAGCCTATCCCGACCTGCCGGTTATCGGGGCCGGCTATTCATGGCTGCGTAACTTCATGCCGAATGTTGCCGCCGCTGTCGTGAAACGAGGCGGCGCAACGCTTATCGGTCAGGGACGCGGGGCGTTTGCGTATCCCGATGCCGTAAAGGACATCCTGGAGACCGGCGCGATGGATCCCGCGAAGTGCTGTGTGAGTTGTTCCGCCTGCACTCAGATCATGCGGGATGGCGGCAAGACGGGATGCGTGGTCCGCGACAGTGACGTCTATGGACCGCAGTACAGGCTTGCCCGGCGATTTGCTCTCGACCGCTTGATGGAAGAAGCGGAACGGTGTCGGGATTGCCACCACGCCACATGCGTCTGCGGATGCCCCGCCCGCGTTGACATACCCGCGTTCATCAAGCATTTTGCGGACGGCGATTTTCAAACGTCCTACAACATTTTGAAGCAGGGAAATGTTCTTCCGGAAATGTGCGGGGTGATATGTCCCGCGAACGAGCAATGCCAGGGGAAATGCCTGGAGACCATCTTCTGCGAACATCCCATCCCCATTCAAGACATTCAGCTGGTGGTTGCCCGCACGGCGCGGCTGAAGGGGTTGACCGAGCTGGATGTGCCGCCGGAGGCATCCGGTCGTAAAGTGGCCGTGGTTGGCGGGGGTCCCGCTGGATTGGCCTGTGCCATCAAGCTTCTGGAAGCAGGTCACGGCGTCACCATTGTCGAGCGCGGCGACCGTCTGGGGGGGACGCCGGATACCACCATCCCCGATGAACGCTACGGCGATTCGGAAGCCGAAGTGGATGCGATTCTTGCACCGGCTTTCGCCGCACACCGGGTGGACGTACGCTTTGGCAAGGAATTCGGCAGCGAGGTCACGCTGGGCGAGCTGCAGGATGAGTTTGACGCCGTTTTCCTCGGATTGGGGCTGACCACTGGATCCTCGCTCGGGTATGCCGAGGGGGTCGTCGACGCGCTTGCCTTTCTGCATGAAGCCAAGGGGGGGAAAAGTAACGTCTATTCCGGATAAGGTTGCCGTGCTGGGCGGAGGGAATACCGCAATGGACGCCGCCATGACCGCAAAGCACTTGGGGGCACGCGACGTTTACGTCGTTTATCGGCGCTCGTTTCAGGAAATGCCCGCGTGGGACGAAGAGCGTAATGCGTGTTTGGCGGAAGGAATTCATTTCCTGGTGCTCTCCCAACCGATCAACTACGAGACCGACGATAAGGGGACCCTTACCGGTTTGCGCGTCGCGCGTACAGAACTGGGTGAGGAAGACAGCTCCGGACGTCGCAAGCCCAACGTGATAGCCGGCAGTGAAGATACGCTTCCCGTCGGACTGGTGATTGAAGCATTGGGCCAGCGAGTCGATGCGCGCGTGAAAGAAGCGCTGAAGAAGCTTCACTGGACGGACGGCGGCCTGCTTGAAACACGCAAGGGCACGCAACGGACCAGTCAGGATAATGTCTTCGCGGGCGGCGATATCGTGAACGGTGGCACAACGGCGGTGCAAGGCATCGCGGACGGCATGAAGGCCGCCGAAGAAATCGACACGTTTTTACGGGACGCGCAGTGAGCGAATCTACAGAGGGACCATTATTATGAAAACAGCACTCATTACCGGCGCCGGGCGGGGCATCGGATTTGGCATTGCCGAGAAGCTGGCGGCGGAAGGCTATGCCATTGCCATTATGGACGTACTCGGCGAAGAAGATGTTCAGGCAAACATGCAGAAACTCGAGCAGGGGGGGACGGAGGTCCTGTATTGCCGGGGAGATGTCAGCAACGCCACCGATCGCGCCGCTGTTCTTGACGCGATCAGGTCCCGCTGGGGCGGGTTGAATGTCCTGGTAAACAACGCGGGTGTTGCGCCCAAGCAACGGGCCGACATCCTGGAGGCTACCGAGGAAAGCTTTGAACGCCTCGTTCGTATCAATCTGCAGGGACCCTATTTCTTGACCCAGGCGGTGGCTAACTGGATGATTAAGCAGAAAAAGGCCGACAACAGCTACCGGGCGAGTATCGTCAATATCTCCTCCATATCCGCAACCGTAGCTTCGCCCAGCCGCGGCGAATATTGTATTTCCAAAGCCGGAGTGAGCATGGCAACACGCTTGTGGGCCGCGCGTCTCGGCGAGTTCGACATCCCGGTGTACGAGATTCGACCGGGGATTATCAAGACCGATATGACGGCTGCCGTTCAGGAAAAGTATGACGCGCTTCTCGGTGAAGGCTTGGCCATCCAGGCACGGTGGGGCTATCCGGAGGATATCGGGAAAGCCGTTGCCATGCTTGTTCGTCGGGACCTGGGGTATTCGACGGGACAGGTCATTATGGTCGATGGGGGCATGACCCTGCAACGGTTGTAGAAGCGGATCCAAAAAGACTCAACCATAAAGGCTGCATCGCATGCGAAAAGACATGATCCCTTTCGATATTGACGGAAGCGAGAAAAGTTTTCCAGTGATCACGGTCAACACCTTGATCGTGGGTGCCGGAGCGGCTGGCCTGAAATGTGCGGATTCTCTGCATTATTTGGGGGTCAAGGATGTCGCGATCGTTGTCGACCGTCTCGGGAACGGTACGTCAAACAACTCCGGTTCGGATAAGCAGACGTATTATAAAATGGGCGTGTTCGGCGACGAACCTGACAGCCCCATGGAATTCGCGCGGTCGTTGTTCCAGGGGGGGATGATGCACGGTGACCTGGCCTACATTGAAGGCCTTGGCTCGGCGCCCGCCTTCTTCGATCTCTGCAAACTGGGAGTGCCGTTCCCGTTTAATCGCTACGGCGGCTACGTGGGGTATAAGACAGACCACGATCCTCGTCAGCGCGGGACGTCGGCCGGCCCGAAGACATCCATGTTTATGTTCCGCAAACTTCTGGACCAGGTGCGGCATCATGAAACACCTATCTTCGATCGTCACGAAGCGGTAAAATTGCTGGTGCGAGAGGACAAAGACGGTGACCGTATTACAGGGGCTGTGTGCGTGAACAAGGAGGAGCATTACCGCGACACTTACGGGATCACGGTGTTTAACGCCGAAAACGTGGTGCTCGCCACGGGGGGTCCCGGTGAAATGTACAAGATCAGTGTCTGGCCGCACGGCCAGCTTGGCTCGCACGGATTGGCCCTCGCGGTCGGTGCCGCGGCAAATAACCTCACCGAACTGCAGTACGGCCTTGCGTCCACCAAATTCAGGTGGAACTTGTCCGGAACCTACCAGCAAGTAATTCCGGATTATTTCAGTACCGCCGCCGATGGCGTCAGCGACAGGCGCCAATTTCTGCACGATTATTTTGACGACATGTCCACTATGGCGACCAATATCTTTCTCAAAGGATATCAGTGGCCGTTTCACGCGGCACGCCTGCAAGGCGGCGGTTCTTCGCTGGTTGATATTGCTGTTCACAATGAAATAGCGGCCGGGCGTCGTGTCTTCATGGACTTTATGAACAATCCGACGCCAGCGGGGGGCATGCGCACGTTCGCTATCCATGACTTGGGAGAGGAGGCGCGCACGTATCTGGAACGGTCTGGAGCCCTGCACGACACGCCTTACGCCCGGCTCCAGCACATGAACCAGCAAAGCATTGATCTGTACGCTGAACAGGGAATCGATTTGCGCGAGCCGCTGGAGGTGGCTGTTTGCGCCCAGCATTGCAACGGCGGCATGCGGGGCAATATCTGGTGGGAAACCAGTGTCCCTCACCTATTTGCCATAGGCGAACTCAACGGAACCCATGGCGTGCGTCCCGGCGGCAGCGCGCTCAACAGCGGGCAGGTGGGGGCCGTGCGCGCGGCTCAGTACATCGCCAACGTCTACAACAGCTCTCCGTGCGAGCCGGAGGCATTTGCCGAATCGGTTGCGAAAGAGGTGGCAGATCAGCATCGTGAATACACGGCTTATCTGTCCGGTTCACCGAAGGCCATACCGTTGGATACGATCCGTCCGGAGATCCAGGAACGCATGAGCCGGAGCGGCGCGTTCATTCGGGAACTGAAGGACGTGAATGGTGCTGTTCGTGAAGCCAGGGACCTTTACCGGCGAATCCTTCGGTATGGGATTCAGTGCCGTGACGCGCGGCTTCTCGCGCGTGCGTCAGAGGATAAACTCATGGCGCTCACCAGCATAGCTTTTCTGGATGCTATCCGCTATTACATCGAGCACGAAGGCGGCAGTCGCGGCGGGTACATGATTCTGGACGAGGAAGGTGATTTGACGGTTGACAGCAAGCGGGGCAGTGAACTCCGACACCGTGCCGAGAATGTGACGAAGCGCGCAGAAATCCTCGACATATCACAGCGGTCCGACGAACCGGGAGAGTTCGATATTACACCGATTCCAGTACGGCCTTTGCCGGAGGACGAGAGCTGGTACGAAACCGCGTGGGCCGCGTGGAACGAGGGACGTATCTACCATGAATGAACATCGCATAGCCAAGGATGAGGAGTTCATGCGCGAGGCCATTCGCCTTGCCATTGAGTCCGTCGAAAAAGATGGGGGACCCTTCGGCGCCGTCATTGTTCATGATCGTAACATTGTGGGGCGTGGTGCCAACTGTGTCACCGCCGCCAATGACCCGACGGCACACGCTGAAATTGTGGCCATCAGGCAGGCCTGTGCGAACCTTGACACCTTTCTCTTGGACGATTGTGAGTGCTACGCGACAGCGGAACCTTGCCCGATGTGTCTGGGTGCACTCTACTGGGCCCGAATACCCCGTGTGTATTATGGGTGTTCCTCAAGAGATGCTCAGGATATCGGGTTTGACGATACGCGCATCTACCGGGAATTATGCATTCCTATTCCGCAACGTGATATCCGTATGCATCAAATGCTGCGGAAAGAGGCTCTCTCGGCGTTTCGGCTCTGGCGGGAAAAATCGGATAAGATTCCTTACTAGACGCCATGCGGAGATCCGCATTTCGTGTGCGCCGGATTTCTAAGGCGGTCCTCCGGGGCCGCAATCCGGTTCATTGGCATGTCTGGAGACCCGCCCCACTTTTTCCCGGCCTTCAGAAACGGATTCAGGGGCAGGTTTTAAAGCACGCTCAGAAAACAGAGGCCTGTTAATACTAAGGCGCCGGCCAGTAAAATGACCACCAGCACAATTGGCAGGCACCCTGAGTCCTTGGCTTTTGTTTGTTCGCTGGGGGTCCCTGGGTCATTCACTATTGTCTGCAGTTCCGGGCACTGCTCCACGCCTGCTGTCTCGGTTAGTGTAAGCCTGTTATCGGCTGTCCATTTCAGGAATCCCCGGGAAAAGCGTCTCCCGCTTTCCGAGTCCGGGTCAGCGGCCATCGCCACTTCAACCTCGCCATTTTCTGCTTCCGCGCGTATGTAGAACAAAACGTCAGCGGAATCCCTAACTTCGGGATAAAACGGCAGCCGGGTGACGGCCCGCTGAATTTCCTCGCGTCGCTGTGCCGATGTCCGGCACATGGCAAAGATCCAGTTCCCCTCTCGTATGCCGGCCTGTGCCTGTTGTATTTGGTCTTTTGTTTTCAGGATTGACACGTGTTCGCTTTCCTCAATCCAACTCGAAACAGATATCTACCCGCAAGGACGATCCTTCAATTCCGAAACGATCAAACGGTGGAAACTGAGGGACAGCCGCCAGTACCTTCCGGACAGACTCATCCATGGGGCTGTTTCCGCTCGGCCTGAGCAGCTTGTTTTGCCGTACCCGGCCGTCCCGGCCAATGATCAACATGGCATCCACCGTAGGTCGCGTCGATCCGGTCTCGCTGCGCGAAGGCTGCTGCCAACGTTTGTGGAGGATACGGCTTATCAAGCCGAGGTAGCGGCGTGCCGCACTCTGGTTTGCCACTTGTCTGTCCGAATCGGCCGCCGTGATCGCGACGCTGAGATTCTCCACGTTCTGCCCGAGCCGCTTTGCAATGTCGCTTGCACTGACGTGCCGCGCCGGTGGCGTGCGCGGCGTGGAGGTCACGGGCGATAGGAATGCTGTCTTTCGAATGTCGTCCGCTGAACGGGGCTTCCATGTGTTCCGTGGTTCTTTGGCACGGGTGGTCTCCGGGGTTTGCGCGGGTTCGGATTGCACACCTTCAGGCGGCGTAGGGGGCGGCGGGTCCGGGACAGGGTCAGACGATGCATCCGGCGCTGGGGCGGACGGCTGTGGAGATACGGGTTGTTCCTGCACCAGAGACACGCTGATGACGTCCGCCGGGGGCTGAAAAAACGCCCGTAAAAAACCTAGGCCAAGCACGACCAGAATGACGGCGGCATGCCCAACCATCACCCAGAATGTTGTGTGGCGGCGGGTTGCGAACATTGACTATTATCTCCACAAATCCTATGGCATGCCGACAACGGTGGCCATTCGTCGCCTCGGGATCATGCGTCGTCAAGAAATGCGAAAAAAACACTCCCTTAAACTGGTTGCTGTTTCGGACGGCAGTCAGTGGTTCTACTTTTTTCGCATGGGGTCTCGTTTTTCAGCACATCCCGATCAGCAGGACGAGAGCTCGGCGTGTTATTGGTTATCCGACCGAAATTAGTATACCACGGTTCCATGGTTGGTGCGACCCAGTCTTTTATGTAATCACAATTGTATCGCCCCAAACATGGTTTATAATATACTTTTGATTTATGTCCAGCATGAAGAGCGAAGGTGTCGCTCGTATCGACCAAGAGAAGACAACCCATGAACTTGTGGAGCGAAGCATTGAACGAGCAATATCTTGATAAAGCCAAGTCTCAAGTGTCGGACGTTCGCTTGCTCATTAACGCCGCTGCAAAGCGGTCGGCGGAACTGGCGCGCGGTGCTCGCCCGCTGGTGCCCGTGCCGCCCGGCGCGCACGATGACTTTTTAGACATCGCATTGCTGGAGATAGCCGAAGGCAGGCTGAAGATTGTCCAGAAAGCCCCTGGAAAAGAGTAATTCCGCGAGTACAGACGTGAACAACTATCCAGCCAGGCGGGCATGCATGCCCGCCTTTTTTGTTTTTGGGGGGATCTTCCGGAATCCGGTGTGGAGCCGGCTGTCGGCTAAACTATTGAGTATCGCAACATAAGAAAACACTTGCCTTCGCCCTAAATAACGGATTCGATTGCCGTAACCGCACCGCCCCCAACACTCTTTGCCCCTTCGTGTTCTAAACAAATTCCTTGCCAAGGTTTGCAATTATTCAAGACCGTGAAATAGTATCCCTTGTAACAAGGGTTTAACGGGAAGCAGAAAATGGGTACATCGTCTACAACTTATAGCTCAAAATGGCGTTCTCAACCGACGAAGCTTATTCGGGTTCCGGAGACTCTCTCGGACGAAATATTGGCTTATGCACATTATCTCGATGAGCAGAAGGACTCGTCAAATGGGGTAGACGAATCGGCGGGGACCTATAGTTCGACGAAGCCAGGACTGACACTGGACATGCGGAAGCCCGTGAACGTGGCCAGCGTGCCACTGCGCAGTCCCTTTCGTTACCCTGGAGGGAAAACGTGGCTGGCACCCTATATCCGGGCGTGGTTGAATAGCGGATCACACATTCCCGCGCTTTTTATAGAGCCGTTTGCGGGGGGCGGCATTTGCAGTTTGACGGTTGCGTTTGAGCGTCTGGCGAACTATGTGCTCATTGCGGAACTGGATGAAGATGTTGCGGCTGTCTGGAAAGTGATGCTGTATGGCCAATCCGAATGGCTGGCAAAGCGCATTCTGGGGTTTGAGATTAGTCTGGAAAACGTAAAAAAAGCTCTTAGTACCCCCGAAGGTACTTCTCTTTCTCTCAAGGAGAAAGCGTTCCAGACTGTTCTGCGAAACCGGGTTCAACGCGGCGGTATAATGGCACCCGGGGCCGGGCTGATCAAGAGCGGAGAAAATGGGCGGGGCATCGCCTCGCGGTGGTACCCGGAAACACTGGCCAGACGTATCCGGGAAATCGGCTACAAACGAGATACCATCGGATTCTATGACGGAGACGGCTTCGACTTGATAACGGAACACCTCGGAGACGAGGATTGCTTCATCTTTGCCGATCCTCCTTACACAAAAGCGGCGCGACGGCTCTATCGACACTGGCAGTTTAACCACCGAAGATTGTTCGAACTGTTTTGTTCGTGCCGAGGGGATTTTCTTGTTTCCTACGATAATACGGAAGAAATCAAGAATTTAGCGGATGAATTTGGTTTTCAGGCCCGACCCGTGGCTATGAAAAATACACATCATGCCCAAATGACGGAATTGCTGATTGCGCGAAACCTCGACTGGCTGCCAAAGGATACATGAGTCATCACAACCGCTCTCTCAGCGTATTTTCGAATTCATGCAAGCTTGTGGGTACACCACCCGTTAGTCCCTCCACGGCTCGATCCAACGTCGTCAGAAAAACATCACCCCGCTGGATTCGAAACTGCTTGCCCTGTTCTTTGTAGTCAACAACAAACCAGGCTGTGTCACAGTTCGAGACGTCATGCACAGTTGAAATATCACCCAAAGAATTCCAAAATTCCCGGTCAATAATCACAGCCATCTTTTTCCCCCAACGTGTGATGGTGGGCACTTTTATCTGTAGCTGTGGCATCAGGCGCTTAGGACCGGAGGACCGAAAATCCGGTCGCCTCGTTCCGGTGGGAAAGGGGATTCCTGGTCCAGTAAAACTACGCAACGATTTGAGTTCTTCCGTAATGCTTTTCCCTGAGAAATAAACTGCCTGCATCTCAAGGGCACACCAGTCGAGAGTTCCATCAGGCTTATCGTTCAGCAAAACCATATCGATCCGTCCAACGGCACGCTTCCCGCCATGGGGGGTGTTCGCCATCAAAAAGGGCAATTCGGTCAATACTTTTGGCTCGTCGCAATCGATCAGCGTTTCTCCAACCCACTTGAAGATCAAATCATGCTCATAGAATCGATTTGGGCATGTTGTAACAAGCGAATCTGGAACAGGTTCGGTTTCTCCCGTGGCATCGGTGTAACACCGCAACGAGCAAACACCCCCGGCCTTCGAGCATGTCCCGCCTTTGAAAGGACAATCCATTCCCCGGTGGTTGGTTTCGCTATATGTACGAACTTCGTCGGGTGACAGACGGGCAAAGCTTCGCCCAAAGATTTCACCGATACCGTACTTCTGAGCCATTTTCTTACCGCCTTTCTCGTTCGGGATCCGCGACAGATCGATGCGGGACTTTTCTCATAACCAAACAAACAATACAGTACATTTTCATGGAAATGTTCTGCGACAAGAAAAAGACGATAGCGTGATATTTCCCGAACAACAAGAACAATCGGTAAAATAACGAATGTTGACTGGGTTGCGTTTTGCTCGGCTGGCGCGGTCGATAGAAGGCGGTATCTTGGAGGGTGAGATGATGCACTTAACACGCTCGTCGCATGGGGTTGCACTAGTACCATGATGGATTCTCTTCGCAACTTATTTCGCATTGGTCCGGGTCCGTCTAGCAGCCATACGATGGCACCGGCCAGGGCTGCCAGACAGTTTCATGAGCAGTGCACCGAGGCCCTGCTCGTACGGCTCCATCTCTTCGGGAGCTTGGCCGCGACTGGACGTGGACATCTTACGGACAAAGCGGCTGTGGACGCGTTGCATCCACTTCCCGTCAAGGTTCTTTTTCATCCCGAAGCAACCCTTCCGAAACATCCCAATGGAATGCGGTTCGAAGCATTGAATGCGGCGGGCGATGTTTATTCCTCGCGTGAAGTGTACAGCGTCGGGGGCGGTGCGTTGAGCGACGATAAGGAATCCGCCGCGGACACCCCGCGGTATCCGGTGGCCAGCATGGCCGACATGCTGGAGTGGAGCGAGGATTCAGGGAACCCTTTCTGGAAGTTGGTCGCCGACGTCGAAGGGGAAGATGTGTGGGCATTTTTGAAAACAGTGTATGAGGCAATGAACGCGGCGATGGTTCGCGGTCTCGAGATGGAAGGCATACTCCCCGGGGGATTGCGCCTGCCGCGGCGGGCGCAGCAATTCAAGCGTAGGGCAATGCGGCTGGACGTGGGTGTGACTCGTACCGGCAGGTTGAGCGCTTACGCCTTGGCCGTGGCCGAGGAAAATGCCGCGGGCGGTGTCGTGGCAACCGCGCCCACGTGCGGTTCGTCCGGTGTGGTCCCCGCCGTGCTGCGTTTCTTGCGGGAGCAACTCGACGCGAGTGAACATGAAATGCTTCAAGCCTTGGCAATCGCGGGTTTGGTCGGTAATGTGGTCAAGCACAATGCATCCATCAGCGGTGCGGAGGTGGGGTGTCAGGGAGAGATTGGTACAGCCTGCGCCATGGCGGATGCCGCCGCGGCTTGGCTGCTGGGCGGGAGCTCCCGGCACATTGAGTATGCCGCGGGAATGGGGCTTGGACACCATTTTGGGCTGGCA
>JAIPIM010000104.1 GCA_021734725.1 Minisyncoccota bacterium
AGAAAGGCCAGAACGCTCGCCTGGCGAGCAAGTTGACGGGGTGGCGGATCGACATACAGAAATTTATGACGGAGGAAGGATGCGAGTTCCAGAGCAGAATTCGTCAGGCCACCGAAACGCTTGTGTCGAGCGTGCCTGAAATTGGCGATGACGCCTCCAAGCTGGTCGGCCACGGTTTCTTATCCGAGGAGGGCTTGCTGGAAGCTGACGTGGACGATTTGACGACGATTCCGAGTATTGACAAGAAACGGGCTCAAGAAATTATAGATGCGGTCAGAGCACGTGCCGGCAACTGACTTGGGTTTACACACGGCTGACCGCTCGATGGTGTTCCTGACGCGACCTGGAGGTGATACGTATGAGTAACCGCTTGCGAGTATACGAGCTGGCCCGCGAACTGGGCCTTTCCAGCAAGGAGATGATCGATCTTCTCCAGGCTGAAGGCGTCGAGGTCAAGAGACACGCCAGCTCGATCGATGAAGAGATGGCCGAACTCGTGCGTGAGCAAGTGATTGCCGAAAGAAATGCCAAGTCACGCGCGGCGGCAAAGGCCGCGGAAAGCGCGGTGGAAACGGTGACGGTCGAAGAGGAAGAAGCGGAGGAAGCCCTAGACGAGGAAGAAGAAGACATTGGTGCAACGCACGAGATTCACCTGAAACCGCCCATTACCGTGCGCGATCTGGCAAAAGCCATGGGGCGTAAGCCCAATGAGATTATCGGCACGCTCATGACCATGAACGTGTTCGCAACCATCAATCAGGTTATTGAACCTGATGTCGCTGAACGAATCTGTGAAAAGTTCGATCTGCATTTTGTGCGCGAACGACGTGAACGCGTCACGAAAGGCCCGAAAAAGAAGGCGGCGCCGGGAACAGCCGAAGAAAAAGAAGAAGCAAAAGGCGGTCGGCGTCCGGTAACAGGCCATGCACCCCGTCCACCCGTTGTGACGTTCCTCGGCCATGTGGACCATGGGAAAACCTCCTTGCTCGACGCTATCCGGGAAACCCACGTGACACAGGGCGAGTCCGGTGGAATTACACAACACATCGGTGCCAGTGTAGTTACCTGGGACGGTCATCAGATCACGTTTCTTGATACGCCGGGCCATGAAGCCTTTACCGCAATGCGTGCGCGAGGTGCTAATGCCACCGATATTGTAGTCCTTGTTGTGGCCGCGGATGACGGGGTTATGCCACAGACGGTGGAAGCGATCCATCATGCCAGGGCGGCGGGGGTCCCCATCGTGGTGGCCATGAATAAAATCGATCTGCCCGGCGCGAATCCCGACAAAGTTCTGACCGGCCTTCAGGAGCAGGAAGTGACGCCGGAAGAGTGGGGCGGGCAGACGGGGGTTGTGCCGGTCTCCGCGGTTGCCGAAACGGGTCTGGACGATTTGCTGGAGCGAATCGTGCTTGAGGCCGAAATTATGGAATTGAAAGGTAACCCCTCGCTTCCGGCGGAAGGCTTGGTGATTGAGGCACAGCTCGAAACGGGCATGGGGCCGACGGCAAATATCCTGGTGCGCAACGGAACGCTTCATGTTGGTGACGTTGTTTTGTGCGGTGCATTTTACGGCCGGGCCAAAGCTCTTATCGGACAGGACGGTAAGCGTGTCAAAGGTGCCGGGCCAAGCACGCCCGTCAAGGTTTTGGGGCTTTCCGGTGTACCGGATGCGGGTGAACTTTTCAGTGTCCTGGACGATGAACGCGAAGCCAAGGCGCGGGCCGAAGCGCGTACGGAGAGCCTGCGCACGGGCGATTTGGAGGCAGGCCGCGGCGCCAGCTTGGAAGACCTTTTTCAGCAGATGAGCGAAGCATCGCGGGCACAGCTGAAGCTGGTCCTTAAAACGGATGTCCGGGGTTCGCTGGAAGCGATAGTGGATTCTTTGAAAGAACTCGAGACCGAAAAAGTGGATCTCGATATTATTCATAAGGATGTGGGTGAAATCACCAACAACGATGTTCTGCTGGCATCGGCGTCGGGCGCCATCGTCGCGGGGTTCCACGTACGCGTCATGCCGGGGGTGAACAAAAGCGCAAAGCAACAGGGCGTCGAAATCCGGTTGTACAGCGTCATTTACGAACTCCTCGAAGATATTCGTGAAGCCATGCGGGGACAGCTGGAACCGGAACAACGCGAAAAGCATATTGGCGAGGCGGAAATCCGCGAGGTTTTCCAGGTGAGCAAGACTGGGAAAATCTGCGGGTGCGTGATCCAGCAGGGGGTTGTCCATCCCAACGCCAATGCCCGTGTTATACGTGATGGTGATGTAATCTATAACGGTCAAATTGCTTCTCTTCGTCATTTTAAAGACGAAGTCCGCGAAGTACGGGCTGGTCAGGAATGCGGAATCCGATTGGATAATTTCGAGGATTTCGAAGTGGGGGACAAGATCGAAGTATTCGAAATCCAGAAGGTTGCCCCGGAACTCTGATTATCGCGCGCAGTGCACGTATCACGGACCACCCTTTTGAATGTCGAGGTTGTGCATTCACATAAAGCGGTCTTGCGTCACCCGTTCGCGGGAGCCTTGTGTTCAACGCGACCAGTCCGTTGCAAAAATCCACGGAAAAGAGACGGTTATGTCAGAGAAACGAATGCGTCGCGTGAATGAATTGCTGAAACGCGAACTTAGCTTGATGTGCGAACGTAGAGTGGTGTCCGAACTTAATGCGTTGCTGACTGTAACCGGCGTGCAGACCGCGGCCGATCTGCGCCACGCAAAAGTCTATGTCAGTATCCTGGGTCCCAGCGAAGAACAGGAGAAGGCTCTGAACGTTTTGGAGCAGCACAGAAGAGAGTTTCAGAAGGACCTTTCGCGTAACGTCATACTTAAATATACGCCTGTCCTGTCTTTCCACATTGATCATACATTGGAAGACGCGGACCGGGTGCTGGGAATACTTGACGAACTGGATCTGCCGGATGCGGAAGACAAGAACGGCACGACGGGGGCGCAAGAACATGCGGACGACCATCGATGATCGCATTGCCGGGTCGCCCAGCCAACGATGAAAGACGCGTCCATGAAAACGCAGTCTCCGGAAACACAAATGGATGCGGTGCTGGACTGGATGCACGGTCGGTCGTCTCTGTTGCTTCTGACGCACACACGGCCGGACGGCGATGCATTCGGCACGTTGATCGGGCTCCTTCGTCTTCTGAACGCCGATGGTCGCTGGGAAGCTTCAGCCTACATGAGCACGCCGGTTCCCGAACGCTATAACGCCATACTTCCCCACGATACTTCCCTCGCAATAGGCAAACTTCCGGAGCAACGCCGGCACGACGGTATTGTCTGCCTTGATACAGCTCGGGCGGATCGGATTGACGCGCCAAACTCGACCCACACTATGCCGTTACGCATTGAGCAGTGTAATATCGATCACCATCCGGACAACAGTCTCTATGGCGCCGTCAACTGGATCAACCCCGAGTCTACCGCGACCGCACAGATGATTCTGCGACTGGCTGATTCCCTCAATCTCGCAATGGTGCCCGAGGCGGCTACCGCACTGCTGTTCGGTCTGGTCACCGATTGCGGTACCTTTCGCTTCCAAAATACCAGTCCGCAAGCATTGCGGGACGCTGCACGGCTTATTGAATGCGGAGGGGCGTATCATGCCATCGTGGATACGCTGCACTTCAGGCAACCTTATGGACGTCTTCTTATTCAGAGTAAGTTGCTGGAAACGGCAGACTTCGCCTACAACGGACGCCTGGTGTACTCCGTGTTGCGCGAAGAAGACTTGCAGGGCGCAGATGTGTCGCGCAGCATTGACGGCGTGGAAATAGCCTGCCTTCTCCAGCCTGAAGACGACGGGGTTCGTTTTTCGCTGCGCGCCCGCTCCGCTCGTTACTCGGTCGGCCCGATTGCTCGGGAGTTGGGTGGGGGCGGCCACCAGCTGGCTGCCGGCGCGCGTCTCCGTGGAGTGACAGTGGCGGAAGCACGCGAGCGGCTCGTGGCGCTGACACGAAAGGTTTTTGCCTCATGACAAACCCCAAGATAATAGCCGAAAGCGGTATCCTTCTGGTCGATAAACCGGAAGACTGGACCAGCCACGACGTCGTGAACTGTGTGCGGCGCAGGTTTCGAGTCAAGAAAGTGGGACATTGCGGAACGCTCGACCCAAAGGCGACAGGATTGCTCGTGCTGGTGTTGGGACGTGCCACGAAACTGTCAGCCCAACTGAGCGGGCAAGACAAATGGTATACCGGCACCATGCGGCTTGGCGAAACGACTACGACGCAGGACCGGGAGGGCGATGTCGTGGCAACCGCATCCTGCGACACCCTCACGGATGCACAGGTTGACGCAGTATTCGCTAAGTTCACGGGAGAACTCGAGCAATTGCCCCCCATGGTCTCCGCGGTAAAGAAAAACGGAAAACCCCTCTACAAATTGGCACGCAAGGGCATAGAAGTTGAACGTGAACCACGCACGATCTATATTCACGAGTTTCAGCCGACAAGTATTTGTATACCCGACGTGAACTTCGACCTTCATTGCTCGAAAGGGACGTATGTGCGTACTCTGTGTGAAGACGTGGGTCGGGAACTTGGCTGCGGTGCCCACCTGTACGCGCTCAGACGTATTCAGAGCGGACAGTTTCACGTTGACGACAGCGTCACAACAGATACCATCAAGACATGGGAGCGGGAACAACTTCTTTCACATTTGATTCCGCTGCAAAAAGTGCTTGCGTCTTTGACCGACGGCGAGGACCAGTCATTCTGACATTAATGCAAGTGTGCATGGCGTTTCAACACAATGAAGGTAGCATCCTCACTTCATGAACTGCATCGTGACCACGGCCTGGATCAAGTTGCTTTGGCCTGCGGTGTTTTCGACGGCGTCCACCGGGGACATGTGCGTATTCTGGAGCATCTTCTGTCCTTAAGCAATGAGACTGAGGCAACACCGGTTGTGTTGACCTTTGACCCGCATCCACGCGCCATTCTCAGGCCTGATAACCCTCCACCTTTCCTATGCACAATCACACAGAAGCTTGACCGCTTCGAACATATCGGAATTAAAGCCACGATAATCCTCGATTTCAGTCCTGCGTTAGCGGCCCTGTCGGCGGGCCAGTTTCTCCACGACTATCTACTCAACTCACCCGTTGACGTGACGGGCATATGCGTAGGAGCGAGTTGGCGATTCGGCACCCGAGGAGAAGGAACAACCCGGTTCTTGGAGAACGAGGGACGAAAACACAATTTTCGTGTCGTAAGCGTCCCGGAATTGACGTGGTACGGCAAGATCGTCAGCAGCACCCGCATCCGTCGCGCCATTATACACGGAGAACTGGAAAAGGCGGCGCGCATGCTGGGGCGGCGATATGCCGTACGCGGTCAAGTCGTTCAAGGCAAAGGCGTGGGGGGCAGACAGCTTCACTGTCGAACCGCGAACTTGGTGGCAAGCGAGTTATTGTTGCCGCCGCATGGCGTCTATGCTGCCCGTGGCCGACAATGCGCGGGATCCCCCAGGCGACGGAATCCGGCGTTTCTCGACGGAATCGCTTACATCGGAACCGCTCCAACGTTCGCCGAGCAAGGCCGCGAAAAGCGTCTCGAATTTCACTTTTTCAACCGGTCCTCAGACCTTTACGGGAACGAGATAGAAATTGAGTTCCTGGAGTTTATCAGACCGGATCGGCGTTTCCCCTCGGTGGCTGATCTCTCTCGGCAAATGGAAAGCGACATAGCCACGGCTAAAGAGGTGTGCGTCAATGCCCCGTAAGGCGTCCAGCTAAAAGGCTTCATTCGCATGACTCAGGAACGCGATACAATCATTATTGGCGCCGGACCAGCCGGCCTGACGGCAGCCTATGAGTTGGTGCGCCAGACCAACCGTAAGCCACTTGTGCTCGAAGCGGACACTGTTGTCGGCGGAATATCGCGCACAGTCAATTACAAAGGCAATCGGATCGATATCGGGGGGCATAGGTTCTTCTCGAAGTCGCAGCGTGTCATGGATTGGTGGCAGACCATCATGCCGGTGCAGGGCGCCCCGGCACGCGACGATAAAGAACTGAAACGTGAGTTGCCCGGAAACCTCAATCCCACGGGACCCGACCCGGAACAAGACGATGACGTGTTGCTGCTGCGGCGACGATTGTCCCGCATTTATTACCGCGGACGCTTTTTTGACTACCCCATTTCATTGAGTTTGGATACGCTTCGAAACCTGGGTCCTCGGGCCGTCGGTAAAATCGGCTGGACGTATCTGTCCGCGCGTGCCCGCCCCGTGCGCCCCGAAAAGTCACTGGAGGACTTCCTTGTCAACCGCTTCGGTCGTGAGCTTTACGCCACGTTTTTCAAAGACTACACGAAAAAAGTGTGGGGAGTGGATTGTCGCGATATTCCGCCGGAGTGGGGGGCGCAACGAATCAAAGGTGTGTCCATCGCGTCGGCACTCAGCCATGCTGTCCGGCGCATGCTGAAAAAAACCGGGGGAACCGTTTCACAGCAGGCCGTCGAAACCAGCCTCATAGAACAGTTCCTCTATCCAAAGTACGGTCCCGGTCAACTCTGGGAGAAAACTGCACGTTTGGTTGAGCAAAGCGGCGGTGATATACTCATGGAACACACTGTGACAGGGCTCGATGTGAAAGCCGACGGGCGTTTTACGGTCCGTGCGCGGACACCGTCGGGAACTGAACGATTCTGGACCTGTGACCAGTTGTTTTCATCCATGCCCCTGCGATCACTGGCGCAGGCACTGAAGCCACAGCCGCCTGGGCCCGTCGTCGATATTGCCGCCGGATTGCCCTACCGGGATTTTATAACGGTGGGGCTTCTCTTGCGTACCATGAAACTCAAGAACAAAAGCCCGTATCGCACCTTGAACGGTCTCGTCCCGGATAACTGGATCTATATCCAGGAACCCGATGTTAAGATCGGAAGACTGCAGGTATTCAATAACTGGAGCCCGTACATGGTTGCGGATCCTGAAACGGTCTGGCTGGGGCTGGAATATTTCTGTAACGAAGGCGACGCATTGTGGGCATCCACGGACGCCGATATGGCGGAACTCGCGCTCGGAGAGATGGAACACATGGATATGATCGATCGAAAAGAGGTGATGGACTGTACCGTTATCCGGATACCCAAAGCATATCCGGCCTATTTCGGTACGTACCGGGATATCGATCACCTCCGTCATTATCTCAATGGCATCCCCAACCTGTTTCCCATCGGACGAAACGGCATGCACCGCTATAACAATCAGGACCACTCAATGCTGACGGCCATGGAAAGCGTGCAAATGGTGCGTGATGGAAGAACAAACGAAAAAGCGCGGGTATGGGACGTCAATGCGGAAGCGGAATACCACGAACACAAGGGTGCACGGTAAATCCCCGAACCTCGTACCCCCTCTGCGTTGGTGCTAGGACTTCTTCCACCAGCCCTTTTTTGCGGAAGACTGAACGGCACGTGAGAGAGTGTCCATCTCCTGCAACACAGTTCCCGTGCCATTGGCTACCGCTGTGATGGGAGATTCAGCTACCGACACCGGAAGACCGGTCTCCTGCGCGAGCAGCCTGTCCAGGCCTCGCAGGAGCGCACCACCGCCGGCGAGGACAATTCCGTGGTCAATCAGATCGGCTGCCAATTCCGGCGGACATCGTTCCAAAGTCACGCGAACCACCTCGACAATGCGCGTGATCGGCTCCATCATGGCTTCCCGAACTTCTTCCGAGGATATGGTCACGGTCTTGGGAAGGCCCCCCATGAGGTCCCGTCCTTTGACGTCCCTGGTGAGCTCTTCATCCTGGCGATAGGCACTGCCGATCTCCATCTTAATCTCTTCAGCCGTTCGTTCGCCGATGAGTATGCTGTAGGCACGCTTGAGATATTGGACGATGGCAGCATCCATACTGTCGCCGCCCGTCTTGATGCTGCGGGCCTCGACAATACCGGCCAGCGATATCACCGCCACTTCCGTAGTGCCACCGCCAATATCGGCGATCATATGGCCGGACGGCTCCTGCACGGGAATGCCTACGCCTATGGCCGCGGCCATGGGCTCCTCAATCAAGTGGACCTCGCGGGCGCCGGCGCGGATGGCGCTCTCCTTTACGGCTCGCGTTTCCACTTCGGTAATGCCGGACGGGACAGCTACCAAAACGCGGGGCGGCACCACTTTGCTGCGGTTGCGTACACGCTGAATGAAGTAGCGCAACATCTCTTCGGTAATCTCGAAGTCCGCTATGACTCCCTCTTTCATCGGCCGCACGGCGCGGATGTTGCCGGGAGTACGGCCAAGCATACGCTTCGCCTCCAGCCCCACGGCAAGAACTTTATTTGTGTCAGCCAGAACCGCGACGACGGAGGGCTCCTCCAGCACAATACCACGCTCGCGCATATACACAAGCGTGGTCGCCGTGCCAAGGTCAATCCCGATATCGTTCGAGAATATGCTCAGTGCTTTGTGCAAAAATTTCACTGCCACTCTTCTCCCGCGGCTCAAAGTATGTAGAGCGCCACGAGCAAAAATAACACCGGAAGTTGCGCAGTGAAACCTTTCATGCAAAAAAAGTGCCGAAAAAGATTTTGGCAAGTTGCTCCTGGGGCACTGTCATCTCGGTTACCAGGCTGAGTATGGTGCCATAACGAAACACTTTTCGTCGGCATAACCAACTTGGCCACAAGACGCTGTGAGTCTTTGAGTTTCTTTGGAGAGATGCTGCCCGCAGGCTTCGGTTTGCTTGCCCCACGTCTCGACACGAATTGATGCACGAAACAAAAGGCTTTGTACAAGCGTCAATAGAGAAACACAGTATAGTTATCGGTTGTTGAGAACGACGCAAGAAGAACAAGCCGGACAAAACGTCGTGTCTCTACGTTTTTGTTGATTCTCAGACGCATCTTGGAGAACGTCATGGAAGTCATTATCGTCATTGGTATTGCCGTCTTGGCCGGGGCATACCTGGCGTGGATGTCGTATCGCCGTTTCAGCGGCAAAAGCCGGTGCGAGTCCTGCTGCGGTTCGTGCAGTGTACGCCGTGTTTGTAATTCGAGCACGGAAAAGACTCTCGAATCAAGTGCGGCCGAGAAGGAGTAGCCATTGGCTTCCATGCACAGCCCCCCCCCCTCCCCTGCAAGCGCCCGTACGACGCGTCGGCGGCAATCCTCCAGCTGGTCCTTCCGGCTGGGTGTTGTCGTTTTTGTCATCCTTCTTGTGGTGGGACTCGGCGCCTGGAGGTACCTTGCGTCGCGGTTTGTGGGGGGCGAGCCGCCGGTGAGCATTGACCCCGACCTTTACTCTGAACAGTATCGCCTTGAGATGCATGAGACGGCAGGTGAGATCCTCGCCCGCTACATGAACTCAGTGTACCCCGGTAAACGGGTTCTTGTCCTAATGCCGCCCGAATCAATGCGCACGTTGGAAGACAAGTACTTTATGGAATCGTTGCATCGGAAGCTTCGGGGAAACATTGATCTAAAAGTTGACGTTCCGGACGTGGAGGAAATCGCCGAGCCGGGACTGTGGTTTACACCCCAGGCCTTTGACGCCGCTGTTCGCAGTCATCCCACCGTGGATGTTGTGGTCAGTGTCGCGGGCCTTCCTGTCAATGAACGAGAGATGACCTTCTGGCGATGGAAAGAACAGCCGGACCTTATCCTGTTTAATGCGTCGGTTTTCCTGCTGCGAAAAATGATTGCCGGTGGCGCTGTAGATGCCGCCCTCGTACGACGCCCGTGGAAAGAGGAGGACCCGCCGGACCTGGAGCCGCGGGATGTAAAGCATTGGGTGCTCGTTACGCCACAGACAATTGACGAAGTCAGCGAAACTTATCCGGGGCTTTTTTACGTGGAAAAGGAAACCCGCGGTCCCTGACAGCCCATGGTCCGCAAGCGGGAGATCTTTCCCGATAACGCCGTCCAGCACTCCGCATTGTTTACCACAAAGGCTCGAAGGCTCAAAGAGCGTGGTGGCCCATGCGGTTATACCGAAGACAGGTATCGGCAGGCGACACGATGTATCGCCATAGACAGACAGGCTTCTAAGCTGGTACGCCGTCCATTGCGAAGGTTTAAGCTGGACGGGGTACTAGGCAATCAACGGGTCCCCGCCTTTTCGCCATACCACAGTTGGCAGTAGCTCGCCTCTCTGGAGCCGCCTCAGAAGTCCGAAGCGCAGGCCCCGCGTCGAGACGGTGAACGTCTGACAATCGAAGAGTTCCAGAGTTTCAGCGAGTATCACGAGTCCGGCTGGGAATACGGGAGCGCGTCCTTTGCTCACACCCGGGAGCGCGGCACGCTGGGGAGCCGTCATGCCCGCAAGTTTCGGGATGCTTTGTTCGAGGTTTCGTCTTGTTCCGGTGTACCCGTGGATGGCTTGACGTTGGTATGCGTTGAGTTGCCGGGCGTACGCAGCCCAGGTGGTCGCCGTACCCCCTGTTACTATGGCGCATGGGGATGGTTCGCCTGCCGTTGTATCTCGCGTCGCATTGCGAACTTTCTTCAGCACGTTTCGGGCGTACTCCCGTGCATCTCGCAGATCCGTTGTGTCAGCGCAACCGCTGAGCCGAAAGCGTTCGCTGAGCCGGATGCAACCCAGGTCCAGGCTTGTCGAATACCCGCAACGGTCTCGCCATCCCAGGGATATTTCGGTACTTCCACCGCCTATATCGACAGTCAGTAAAAAGGTCGTTGGTGACTGGTCACTTGCCGCTCCCGTAAAAATAGTCTGCGCTTCCTCATCCCCGCTGAGGACCAGAGGTGGTCTGCCAAGGACGTGCGCGCAACGCTCCAGGAAAATCGCTTGGTTTCGTGCATCCCTTACGGCACTGGTTGCCGCGGCGATAAGGGCGGTTTCCCGGGAATCGCGCGGCAAATCCGCGAGAAACTCCTGGGCCGCTTGTATGGAGCGTGTCATGCCGGCTTCACCCAGCATGCGGTCTCGGTCAGTGCGCTCGCCCAGTCGTGTTGTACGAAGGGCTTCATACTCTTCCACCAAGTCCCCGTCCGCGGTTTCGTGCGCCACAAGAAGGAGGGCCGTATTGGTTCCAAAATCAAGCGCGGCCAGCCGCGTGCCGGATGTGCTGTCGCGTGTCGCACGCATTGTTTTCTTCCCTCGGCATTTGCTTTTTCAGGTCAGGAGTATCATACTATGGCTGAAATACAGGAATTTGACTACTTATGTTGTTACACCGGGTCTACTTTTATTGGTTTACCTTTAGTGCGCAGGGCAATGATGGCCTGCGGACGCCCGGGTAGACCCGCGTTTCGATCCGGATTTCCGAAGCCGTGCATTGTCCCCACCTGACAATGCACCGCTTTTTTTATTGTCTCAACCGTAACGAAGAGAGTACAGAAACGAATTGGAAAGAACGAGAAAGGATGCCCTGATTATGATTATTGTGCTGAAACCATATGCGAAGGACGCCGAGGTTGCCGAGGTGAAGAAACATATAACGGACCTGGGGTACGATCCCCGTGTGATCCGCGGTGTCGAGCGTACTGTGATAGGTGCGGTGGGCGACGAACTGTCGCACCGCTCGCTCGAGATCTTGACCGGCATGCCGCAAGTGGACAATGTCATTCCGATACAGAAGCGCTACAAGCTTGCCAGCCGAATGTTCCACCAGGCAAATTCGGTGGTCAACATAGGACCGTACAAAATAGGCGGCGGCCATTTCCAGATGATGGCCGGACCATGCGCGATCGAGAATCGCGACCAACTGAGGCGCGCGACGGAAGACGTGGTCAAAGCCGGGGTCCATATCATTCGCGGCGGCGCCTACAAACCACGGACTTCGC
>JAIPIM010000105.1 GCA_021734725.1 Minisyncoccota bacterium
CACTGCGCTGCTGAT
Source organism: Minisyncoccota bacterium (assembly GCA_021734725.1). GTDB lineage: Bacteria > Verrucomicrobiota > Lentisphaeria > Oligosphaerales > MVZH01 > JAIPIM01. The sequence continues at coordinate 16 of JAIPIM010000105.1, forward strand.
GTTCCATGACTGGACTGGTGATATTCCGATCTTTTGGAAGCGTGTAGGTATCCACGGTCAGGGGCTCTGGAAAGCTTTGAAATCCAAATTCACTGCAGAACCGGTGGAATGTGGTTCGATACCATTCGAACGGCTGTCGACCATGCCATACACTCCAGAGATGGGCGTCCCCCCAATTGGGGTTGGAACTGTCTTCCCGGTTCCCCACTGGAGAATGCTCGCTCGACGGAATATAGGGCCGGTCCGGATCTTCGTCCCTTAAGACACTCGGAATAAGCATGTCAAACAAACGGCTGTAATCGACCCATTTCATCTTGCCGTCACTACCGTCGTCGTTCATTACATGCATTTGTTCCAGTTCATTATTCCCGCACCAGATGGCCAGCGACGGGTGATGACGGAGGCGACGGACATTCTGCACGAACTCTTCACGGCAGTTGTCCATGAACGTATCGTCTTCTGCCGGGTAGCACGCGCAAGCAAACATGAAGTCCTGCCACACGCAGAGGCCGAGTTCGTCGCACATATTGTAGAACGCGTCCTCTTCATAAATGCCCCCGCCCCAAACGCGCAGCATATTCATATTTGCATGGCGCGCGCTTTCAAGCAGGTATCGGTAGCGCTCGTCGGTCATCCGAGCCTGGAACACATCTCCCGGTATCCAGTTCGCGCCTTTAGCATAAAAAGGGACCCCATTAGCGGCAAAGTAAAAAGACTGCCCCCACTGGTCCAGCTTTTGCACCAGTTCCAGCGTGCGCAGGCCGACCCGTTTCTCGGCACGATCCAGATCACGTCCCGTCGCATCCTGAAGTTCGACCCAGACCGTATAAAGATGCTGGTCACCCATGCCATTGGGCCACCACAGATGGGGATCCGGAATGTGCAGGGACACCCAGCCCCTGCCGTTAGTCAACTCGAGTCCGGACTGCTTAGCCACGGTTTCCCCTTCGTAACATACTGAAACATGGGCCTGCAAGGGGACACTCCGATCTACTTGGTCCACGGTCAGAGCAACATCAAGTTCAACGTCACCTGACGGTGCATGATACTGATGGATCTGCACGTCGGTCAACCGAACGATATCCATGGCCAACACGCGGATAGGACGCCATATTCCGCAGGTCACGCACATGGGGCCCCAGTCCCAGCCAAAATTGCACTGTTCCTTGCGAACCTGATTACCGCCGTCCAGCCTGTGGGCTGCCCCGCCACACCATTTATACCGATCGCCGGATTGTTGTTCACGCCCGTAGCTAAGTGCGGAGTCGAATCTCACGGCGATGGTGTTTTCGCCCTCTCGGAGTGCATCCCTGATATCGTATTCCCAAAGGCGGAACATGTTGTTGGCCGAGCCGACTGTCTGGCCGTTGATTTCAATTGTGGCAAGCGTGTCCAAGCCTTCGCACTGCAGCAGAATACAGGTTCGCCGCAGCAGAGCGGAATCGACCATGAACGTACGCTCGTAGATCCACGTCTTTTCACCTACCCACATGAGATCCGTCTCATTGTCACGGTAGAAAGGGTCCTCGATTCGCCCTTCTCGCATGAGGTCCATATGCACGCATCCGGGGACGCTTGCCCGACATGGAGCGGACTCGTCGTCCTCTTGCCGGACGTTCCATTCGTTACCCGTAAGATCAATCGTCCACATAGCTTTGCCTTTCCTCACAGCACACAATACCCCATGACTTCAGCGAAATGGGGGTTCGACATTATGTCGCGAAATCCGGATTAGCCGCATCACGGCTGACTTAGGCAGACATTTCAGGGTTCAGGTGTCGAGTACTTCAATCTCCGCCAAGGCGTTTCATAGTCTTTCTTTTACGCACCAGAACTCTCGCGTTGGTTGACGTATCGTGTGTAACGCGGCTTTCACGGCATGTCGGGATAATAGTCTGTGCCGCGATACTTGTCCAGGATATGAGTAAACTCGGCATCCTCAATCCATTGTTCCGGCTTCGACACAAAATCCGCCATGTTATCAACCAGTACGTAATGCATTTTTTCCTGGTTCGCCAATTGCCGAAAGATTCGTTCGGCCTTCTCATCTTCAGCCTTGTCCGCCTGTTCGTTATAGAACTGGATGCTTTCATCTTCAATTTGTCTGGCTTTCTCGTAGGCCTCGGTCTGGGCATCGTCAGACACTGTTGCCATGCTCTTGCTTGCACGAGCCTGCCGCAGAGCTTTCAGGGCTTCATCCACGATATTGCTTGTCGGCACCTCAGGCGTCGTACTCTGCATCTCCCTGACCACGTTATAATGCCTCACCTCGGCGTCAGCGAGCATCGTAAATATGTGTTCAAGGCCTTCACTCTGGCTGGTTTGAGCCAATGACCGATAATGAGCCTCGGCATCCTGTTCTTTCTGCATGGCGAATTCAAAGATGTTCATGGTTCTCTTCTCCTTTTTTGTTGCGCGGTCTCGACTCTTGCGAAATAGTCTTCACTGGAGTCGTTCGTGGTTTGTGGTTCTTTGCTCAAAAACGACGTGAACTCGGACCCCATTCCTGTTGTGCGCCTGTGCGGCCCGGAGGACCGCATTACCTGGCCGGCGCACCGCATAATCAGCGCCCCTCCATGACGAATTGTTTTTCCCAGCCATCAGCCCGTAATCACGCCAAAAAGCACTCGCGCGAGGCCGCCGAACACGACGGACGTAACCAGCATGACGCTTATACTCTTTAACGTATCGCGCCATCCGAGTTCCGTAAAGAGTACCGCGAATGTTGCGATACAGGGGAACGTCAATGACAGCAGTACCGTGGCGGTCATGATCTGGGCCAGCGACAAATCCAGGGGGACCAGCAATCCCGCGGCTATGTCCTTTCGCAGAAAGCCCATGACGATGGGAAGAATTGCCTCGCGCGGCAACCCCCATATCGTCGTTACCACCGGCGCGGTAAGAGCCGCGATGCGGTCAAAAATCTTAAAATAGTCCAGGATATTGATTACGGCAATACCCGCGAGGATCAGTGGAATGGCTTCCGAAAGAAACCCGCGCGAACGAAAATACAGCTTGTGTAATGTAACCCGCACGCTGGGCATACGATACGGCGGAATCTCCAAAATGAGTTCTGGAAGAAATCCACGAACAATCAGGCGCATGAACACACCCAAAACAATAACGACCATCATCAGGAAAAGGTAGACCATCGCAACGAACCCCAATCCGTAGGCCCCCACCAGTTTCATGATCATTGCCTGCAAGGAAACACACGGGATTCCAATGGAGATCAACGTGCACGCAATGAATCGCTGTCGACGCGTTTCTAGAGAGCGCGTGGCCAGAATCCCGGGAACATTGCAGCCGAATCCAAGAAGGATCGGGATAACGCTGAAACCGTGCAACCCGATTTTATGCATCACGGCATCCAGCAAAACTCCCAGACGCGGCAGGTACCCCACATCCTCCATCAGCGACAGCGCCAGATAGAACGACATAATATAAGGTAAAACCATGGCGAAAGGGACATACAAGCCGGTGGTCAGCATACCCATCGACTGAAGATAATCGATGTTGCCGTTTACTAATTTACCGATAAGAATATGGTGGACAAGCGGCCAACCATCCAGCCAGCCGGAGATCTGAGAAACAAGGGGCCGATACCCTCTCTCAAACAGGGGGTCCATCGCATATGCAATAATGCTTTCGCCGAGGAAACGAATACCGAAGAAAGCAGACAACAGTACGATACCGGCAAAAACCAAACCGCTTCCCGGGTGGATGGAAACGTCCTGCAGCCACTCCAGAAACGTATGGTGCCGGTGTTCCAGGTTCTGAACGGAGTCAATGATTTCCCCGATGTCCGCCCACTTCTGCGACCGAGTATGCTCGTGGCGCCGCGGGAACTGGCCGTGCGCATCCAGGCGTTCCGAGAATGCAGATATATCTTCCGCAAGCTGGTGGATCCCTTTGCCGCTGATCCCGACGGTAGGCACGACGGGCACACGCAGATAGGAGGCCAACGCTTCCACATCAATATGGATCCCTTTATGCTGGGCATCGTCCCACATATTCAGACATACCAACAGAGGGCACCCGCGTTCCAGCAATTGCATGGTAAGCAACAGATTGCGCTCAAGATTCGTGGCGTCAATAACATTCACCACGATGTCGCCGGAGTCCACCAGATCCACGGCGACCTTCTCTGCTTCGTTTGTGTACTCAAGGGAATATGCGCCGGGCGTGTCGACGACTTCAAATTCTTCGCCGTGAATACGTGTGAGGCCCGCAGTATAACTGACCGTTGTCCCGGGATAATTCGAGGTAGTCGCATGGACACCGGTCAATCGAGTAAAGACCGCTGACTTGCCAACGTTCGGGTTGCCGATGAGGATCAGACGCTTCATGAGGAGATTTCCACGTAAATGCGTTTCGCCATACCATGCCCAATTGCCAGCTGGGTATGCTGCAGGCGAACCGTCACCGGCCCGCCGAACGGATGGCTGTGCACCTTGGTCAGCGTCTTACCTTCGACCAGTCCGAGGTTCTTGAGCCGCAGATGAAAGCCCGCACCGCCGGCAACACGCAGCACTTTTACGGGGACCCCCGCGGGGCAGGACAAAAGAGTTTGTTCTTCAGTATCCATAAAAACGGCATCCGAAAGGTTAGGCTAATCTCCGCGCGTTATGACGAACATCCCGTAAGCCGCGAACCAGTTGGGCAAGCGCTGACTGTGTTTGACATGACCACCTTCCAGGGCTGAAAAATAATGGCGGTCCAAAATTGTAACCCGGAAACGCCGGCAGAAAAGGAAAAAGTCCTGAATCGTCAGATGATGAATGTTGGGCGTATCATACCATTCGTAGGGGATCGACTCGCCCACCGGCATTCGCCCACCGGTCAGCAACCGCCAGCGAATACGCCAATAGGCGAAATTGGCGAAACTGATAATCCCGCGCTTTCCAACACGCAACATTTCATCCACCACGTACGGCGGCTTGTGCGTCACCGGCAAGGTCTGATTAAGTATCACATAATCAAACGAACCGTCATCGAAGTCACGCAGCCCTTCGTCAAGATCGCCCTGGAACACAGACAATCCGCTTTCAACGCACTCAATGATTTTATCGCCATCGAGTTCGACCCCATAGCCCACAATGTTTTTATCGGCTTCTAAAAGAGTCAGCAACTGTCCCGCCCCGCAACCGAGGTCCAGAACCCGGCTGCCCGGCGACACAATATCCAGTATCAACCGGTAGTCGTTTCGCCGGCGTGCGGCGGTCAATTCAATGTCACGTTTCTTGTTCACTGAACAGCCTTCTCTTCGTACAGGAATCCCAGGAACGCCGAAATGAGTTTGGTCAGTTCCTCGAACTCCAGTAGAAATGCGTCGTGCCCATAGTCCGATCGGATCTCCACGTAAGTCACATCCGATCCGTTTGTGCGCAAGGCATTGGCGATCTGCTTGTTCTGGGCCGCTGGAAACAGCCAATCGCTTGTAAACGCTATCATAAGAAACTTGGCGGTCGCGCGCTTCAGACTTTCGGTCAGCGAATGATACCCGTCAACCAAGTCGAAGTAATCCATTGCTTTCGTAAGATACAGGTACGTGTTTGCATCGAACCGCTTAATGAACTTTTCTCCTTGATAGTGCAGGTAACTCTCAACCTGGAACTCCTGCTGGAAATCGTACGCGTACTTGTCGCGATATCGCAGATCCCGTCCGAATTTCTCGTGCATCGACTTGTCACTCAGATAGGTGATATGCCCGATCATGCGCGCCAACGCCAACCCAACATCCGGCGGCTCAGCACCATAATAGTCACCATTGTTCCAATGTGGATCGGCAAAGATTGCCTGCCGTCCCACTTCGTTGAAGGCAATTCCCTGAGCGGACAGACGATAGGTTGTGGCAATCGGAATAGCCGACACCACGGAATCCGGAAAGCTGACGGTCCAGTCCAATGCCTGCATACCCCCCATGGAACCGCCTGTAACAGAGAGAAGGCGATCAATGCCAAGATGCTCAACAAGCCGTTTTTGCGCCACCACCATGTCATGAATCGTGACCATGGGAAAGCCCAGGGCATGGGGTTTATCCATGCGTGGGCTGTTCGTCGAGGGGCCCGTCGATCCTTTGCAGCCGCCCAGAACATTGCTGCAGATGACAAAATACTTCTCAGTATCGAACGCTTTGCCCGGGCCGATCATACGGTCCCACCACCCCGGCTTCGGATCTTCCGGTGAATGAACGCCGGCAGCATGCGCATCGCCCGACAAAGCATGGCAGATCAGAATGGCGTTGTCGCGCGCTTCGGACAGGGTGCCATAAGTTTCGTACGCAAGGGTAACCGGAGCGAATTCGGTGCCGCACTCAAGGTGCAGAGGATCGTCTGCCGTAAACAATTCGACCTGCCGAGTCTCAACGACCCCGACGGAGTCGTCAGCAGCATGATTTTCATGGTTCGATTTAATCACTGTCATGTGAATGTTCTTCCGGAGCGCGACCGCGAGCGATCGGATCAGCTCAAATGCTGGTGGATCAATGCGCAAACCTATAAGGTAACTTTGCCGGTCGCCATTGCAACGCCGGGGAACAGGCCTGACGTCCGCACCCAGTCACGACACCATAGCAAGCCGTCAAGAAGTGCCTGCCCATTCCGGTTCAGGATGGCCGTTAAAAGCACGATACCATGCCCCCACTGACTGGTGGCAATGACGAGTGCACAGAAAAGCAATGCCACGTTACAGAAAAATACAAAGGCCAGAGAAAACAACACACCGTACGCTGCAAAATCGGACTGCGGACGGCTCAATGCATGCACCGTCAGGCGTACATGAAACGCGTACGTAATGCCGAGAACTGCCATGGCTGTTTTAGTCAACCAAATCGGTGTGGGTGTCATAAAAAAACTTACAACGCCATAAGCACCGATAGAACCAACCGCATACACGGGTACGACGTAAGGCGCCAGCGTGATCCAGATATTGGGCCTCTCTATGGCGACGCTGCCTGAAGTAGCGCCAATGCGAAACCGACCGGTCCGCCGTCTGAACAGTTTGGCCGCCAGCCAGTGCGTCAGCTCGTGGCCGAAGACGTAGAGAATCAGGAACCGTGACACTAAACTGAAAAACAATAAACCGCCGCCAAATCCACAGACCAGGGGGAGAATCACCCGGTCGCGATCCAGACGCACCGGCAAACGGGCAAGCGCCTCCGCCAGCCCCACTGACAAAAACAGCAGGACAGCAGTCAGGAAAAGCTTCAACAGCCTTAATAGAATCGTCCGCACTCTCCACACCTCCAGCAGCTGACTGACAATCAAGCGAACCGTTCCCTCGACTCGCGTCGCGGCTTAACGCCCAACAACAATACCATAGCCCGTTTATTCCCTTGTTCGGGAGAAACCCTATCCCCCGATATCCCGTATCCGCCAAGGCCCGTGCTATCTGCCTTTCGTTGTCCGAAAGCAATTTCCTATCAGTAAACCATAGGGCTCAAGCGATAATTGCATTGTTTTGCCGGATGTTGCGCAGGAAACGCCGCGCTCCAGAATGGTGGTGAAACGTTTGGGAGTTACTTCCTTGATATTCACCTTGATGGCGCGATTTCGGGTATTGACAGCAAAAACAATCCGTTTGTCGCGATATTCACGCGCAAAAGCGATGATGTTGTCAGGTTGATCGTGATCCAGCCAGACAGTATTGCCGTATATCAGTGGTGGGGTGGAACGCCGCAAGGCGACAAGTTGTTTAACGAATTGCAGGCGGTTGATTCCCTTCCGGGTCAAGGCATTGGCCCAGTTGATGGCCAGGCCGCCGAAGTCCCGGTTTGAATAAATGCTGTGCCGATGGTCGTCGGCGATTTCGACGCCATTGTAAAGGAACGGGACACCATCCACAGCGAAAATTACGGCCAGGATCGCCTCAACTGCTTCCCCGCCAATGGAGTTCTCGGGATTCTCGTGGTCATTGGCCCAGTCATGATTGTTCATCATGCGAATAAAGCGCGCGCCGGGAGGGTAAGATGACAGTTCAGTACCACAGACATAGTCCCGGAGTTTTGCGGCGCTTTCGCCAAGTTCAAAAATTTCGTGACGCAATATCCAACCCCATTTCACGCCATAATTGAGGTTATAAGCTTTCAGCTGACACTCGCGGCGATCACTTTCCGCCAGCATAACGATATCCGGGCGGATGCGTTCCAGGCGGTCGCGCGCCTCCTCCCAGAAATCGATTGGCACGACCCGTTCCATATCGGTGCGATAGCCATCCACGCCGAATTCACGAACAAAATATTCCATGTTGCCCATGAAATACTCGCGGGCGGCACGAGACTCGAAATTAATATAAGGGAAGTGGTATGAGGTATAACGAATGCTGCCGTTGGGACGGCGCTGAATGAAATCCGGATGCTCTTCAATCAGATTGCATTTTGGCCCGCAATGCCCGTAAACCAGATCAAGCATAACGCGAATGTCCAGCGCATGCGCCTGTTCAACAAACGCGCGGAAATCTGCATCAGTACCATACTCCGGATCAATCTTATAATAATCCTTGACCCGGTAGGGATTCCGGGGATTATTGAAACCGGATATTTTCTGACGCTCACTCCAGTAACGTAGTGACGGAGAATCATCAGCTTCGACAATCGGGCAGAGATAGACGAAATCCACGCCGGTGTCGGCCAGGTGGGGCAATAACCTGGTCGCGCGTTCGAGGGTGCCTTCCGGTGTGAATGGTCTCAGAAACATTTGATAAATGACGGATTGCGCGAGAAAGTCTGGGGATGTGCGAGCTGGGGTGTCCATTAACTTTTCCTTATCCTGTTCTTATTCCCGAAAGAACTCATCAGCGCTTCGATGCTTTCACTGGCAAGAGCCTTTCCAGTAAGTTCCGGGCTCACTCAGCATCCCTCGCGGGAGTAACGACCTCCGACGCGCCCGGCGGCGGTATGACGCGTAACAGGCGAAAGCCGAGCATATTTCCGTGCGACGTGGGGGTCAGCCGACTGCGGCTGGCAGCGCGACAATCCTCCGGATAGATCCACCAGTTGCCGCCGCGAACCGAGCGCCATTCCCCGGCAAGGTTCACACCGACAGGGCTGTCGGGATACGCCCTGAACACATCCTGGCACCACTCCCAGACATTGCCGAGCATATCGTACAAGCCCCAGGCGTTGGGACGGAAGGACGCCACCGGTGCCGTCCGATCGCCGCTGTTCTCGGCATAACACTCGAACATCTCCATGCGTTGCGGTGTTTCTCCGAAATAGTAAGGTGTCCGCGTACCTGCGCGACAGGCATACTCCCACTCGCCTTCGGTCGGAAGACGGTAGGCCCATCGCGGGACACCTTCATGCTCACACAGCGCGGCAATAAACTCCTTGCAGTCATTCCAGGTCACCTCTTCAACGGGCCGCTGCGCGCCGCTGAAGCGCGAAGGATTCGTCGGCATCAAAGCCTCCCATTGGGCATTCGTCACCTCGGTAACCGCAAGGTAAAACGGCTGACGAATCGTTCGGACGTGCTGGTTCTCCCCCTTCCAACGTCCTTTCTCGTCATCGGGACTTCCCATGAGGAAGGCCCCCTGAGGAATCAACCGGAAATGGATCCCCAGGGAATTGGCGACCTCTATCGGCAGTTTACGCTGCTCGGAGACAACCTTCTGCGCGGCCTGAGCAGCGCGACTGCCGTCCGCCAAGTCCTCGGCGTAAGGCAGGTAAGCGGGGATGACTTCATGCAGTCCCGGCAATACCAATGCATCATGTTCCAGAGGTTTAACCAACTCCCCTTGTGGAACATCCGAATGCTGTTCGGCAATTTCACGGGCCTTTCTGCGTGCCTGCCAGGGATAGATAACGAAATACTCAAGCGCAGCGGCCAGCACGATAATTTCGGCGATCCAAATGGCGATTCGGAGTTTGGAAGGATGTTTGCTGTTACGACGTTCCTGGGCTTCCCGGCCCGCCTCTTGCTGTTCGTGAATTTCGCGCGCACGCTCCTGAAGTTCTGAAAGTTTCACAGATCGTCACCGTCCTTTATAGACCTCTCGTATCCCCCACGCGATGAAGCACAGCGGAGGGACTGCGCCTGCAATCACTGGCGGCAGGAAGCCGTATTTACCGAGCACCACGCAGGCTTGTGTAACGACATAATACAGGACCATGATTCCAACGGCAAATGCGACCCCGCGCAACGCACTGGCGCCATGCCGTCCCACGGCAAGCCCAACGCCGAACAGGGTTGCCACGATGCAACTCAGCGGGAACGCCAACCGATACCAGATCATTGTTTCGAATACTGCCTTTGTGCTGTCCGGCAGGCCTGGATTCGTCCGGAGTATCCCCATCATTTCAACCGTTGACAATTCCTCGACCGGCCTGAGGCTGTTGAAAATTTCGCGCGGATCTTCAGTCAGTTCCTCGTTGACATAATGTTGCAACTCTTCACGGCTGACAGGCAGGGAATCGCCCTTGGCATACTCCCAAATGGTGACAGTGTAAAAATGCCAGCGGCCGCCGGCATAGACTGCACGGTCCGCTCGCAGCTCCCACTTCATCCGCTTTCCCCCCGGCGCAAACTGTTTTACCGAGACCCCGCGCTGGGCACCCGCACGGCTGAAGCTTTCGAAAAACCAGTTTCGATTGGCCTTGCCATTCCGGAAAGCAAGGCGTTCGGGCTCGGTCTCATACGCTTCTTGTTCCCCGAGCAGCCGGGCCCGCAAGGATTCGGATCTCGCCAGCGCGTCAGGCCCCACATCCTCGTTGATCCAGAAAACCGCGCCGGCCACCACTATGCTTGTCACCCATATAGGCAGGCACGACTGTACGACGGAGATGCCGGAGGCACGCAACGCCGTAATCTCCCAATGCCTGCCCAGAATGTTGATGGTAAATGTCACGGCAAGCAGGATGGACATGGGCAACACATTGATGATATTCAGCGGTTGTCGGGCAAGAAAGTACACGAGGGTACCGGCAAGCGGTGATTTGGCATCCAGGAAATCGGGTAGATCGTCGAAGATATCCATCACCAGAAACAGCATGAAGAAACCGACAATGCAGCATGCCAGCGGCACAAGATATTGTCGCGAAATATACCCAAACAGCGTCCAGGAAAGCCTGCGGGACGGTACTGAAAATGGTGCTGACACAACCCTGCCTTTGATCCAATGAATAATCCTTGTCCCGAACCTTGCCTCCAACCCGATTTCATTTGACTATCGTTTTCAACAGGCTCCGGGACAGCGTTTGCGCAAGCCATCCCGCAGGACGACTGTGCGGACTTCTCACATTACCATAACATAGCTGGATTTGCGGATTACGCATAAGTCACCGCGGAACAGGAGCCCTGGAAAACTAATATTCAATGAGGGTTTGCAATCTTTAGACCCGACGTATAAGATTCTTATCATAAAATGACCGGCAGTAAATTCGACAACGAGGCGAACCAAATCGGAAGCGCCATAAAAAGGAGCGTAGTCGATTATGCTCGAATGCCCTGAACACTTGCTGTACAGTGTTACACATACCTGGGTGCAGATTATAGATGACGAAGCGAACCTCGCACGGGTGGGTATTACGCATCATCTGCAGGAGGAACTGCCCGAGATTCTCAGTGTCGATCTGCCCATGGACGGCGATGAACTGGAGATCGATAACCCTTGTATGCACCTTCACCTTGAAGGCGACACAATCACCGAGGTCTGCAGTCCGCTGACCGGACGCGCCGTAAGCATCAACCGCGACGTCTTGGACAATCCCGACCTGAT
>JAIPIM010000106.1 GCA_021734725.1 Minisyncoccota bacterium
GACATGATCTTGGCGCACGCAAATGGAAGTATTGAGAGCGACGGTTGTGGAGCCGAAGCGATAGGCGCATTGTGTCCCGAGATTCCCGTGTCCAGTGTGAAGCCGATGCTTGGCGAAACTGTAGGTGCAGGGGGAGGTTTCCAGGTGCTGGCCGGGCTTGCTGTTATGCAGAACGGCTTGGTTCCCCCTATACTCAATGTTCAGGAGATGAACGGCTGGCCGGGGGTGAGGATCGTGACGGGATCGCCTGTCGCCAAAGCTATCTCAGCCGTCTTGGTGAATACGATCGATCCCGGCGGAAACGTCATCAGCATAGTGTTGAGGACCCTCGATTGATGGGGATTACACAAACATCTCCACGGGCATCCCATGGGGTGGACTCTTACATTGTGCACCACGTACGATTCGACGTCGGTGCGAGACGAGACGCGCTGGGAAAATATTCGAGCGCCAAACAGCGAATCCAAAACAAAGGAATTTAGATTACAGGGGCGTACCTGTATGTATCGAAAGATTCGATGTGCCATGCAAGAGTTAATAGATCATTATCGGACGATGTTGGTCATCCGTTTCTTTGAAGAGGAAGTGGAAGATCTGTTCAGTCAGGGAGTTGTCAAAGGGACAACGCATCCGGCCATTGGTCAGGAGGCCGTTGCTGTCGGGGCATGTGCAGCTCTTCGTCCCGGCGACTATGTCACCAGTACGCACCGCGGGCATGGTCACTTCCTTGCGCGCGGCGGTGACCCAAAGCGGATTATGGCCGAACTTTTCGGCAAACAGTCCGGCTACTCGGGCGGTCGTGGCGGTAGCCAGTTCATGGCGGATTTCAGCCTTGGTTTTCTTGGAGGGAATGGGATTACCGGAGGGAGCATCCCGGTGGCTACCGGGGCGGCATTGTCCGCGAAATTGCAGGCATCCGAACAGATCGCCTTATGTTTCTTTGGCGACGGTGCCGCCAATCAGGGGACGTTCCACGAATCGTTGAATCTGGTCGCCATCTGGAAGTTGCCGGTTGTGTATGTATGTGAAAACAACATGTATGCTATGTCCATGCCGGTGGGCGATGCCTTTGCCGTTACAGATATCGCGGATCGTGCCGCGGGGTACGGATTCCCCGGTGTCGTAGTTGACGGCAACGACCCGATCGCCGTTCAGCGTGCCGTGGAGACGGCGGCTGAAAGGGCGCGTCAGGGCGAAGGCGCTACCCTGATTGAGTGCAAGACGTATCGTTTATCGGGCCATTCGCGTGGCGATCAGCGTCATTACAGAACGCGAGAGGAAGAGGCGCGGGCACGAGCTGCCGACCCGATTCTTCGCTTGCGGGAAATGTTGTCGGCCGACGGCACTCTCAGCGACGAGGATGACGTAAGCCTTAAAGACGAGGCACGCAGAGTGGTCAGTGATGCCGTAACCTTTGCGCAGGAAAGCGAATACCCAGATCCAACCACGCTCGAGAAGGGGGTGTTTGCATGAGAGAAATAAGTTACACGGATGCACTTCGGGAAGCGCTGCGTGAAGAGATGGCACGTGACGCGACCGTTTTTGTCCTGGGTGAAGATATAGCTGAGTACGGCGGTGCTTTCGGGGTAACGCGCGGGTTGCTGGATGCATACGGTTCTCAACGCGTCCTGAATACTCCCATATCCGAACCGGGGTTCACGGGTGCCGCAATAGGCGCTGCTCTGACCGGCACCAGGCCGGTCGTGGAAATCATGTTTATGGATTTCATCGGGTTGGTGACGGATCAACTGGTCAATCAGGCGGCAAAGCTGCATTACGTACTGGGTGAGCAGGCGCCTTGCCCATTGGTTGTGCGCACGGCGGGTGGGGGGGGGCGTTGCTACGGCCCCACCCATTCACAAACCTTGGAAGCGTGGTTCATGCATGTGCCGGGCATTAAAATTGTTGTGCCGTCGACGCCGGCCGATGCGAAAGGCCTGTTGAAGACGGCCATTCGTGATGACAATCCAGTACTTTTTATCGAGCATAAGATGCTCTATTCCCGACGCGGGAACGTTCTTGAAGGCGACGCGGCGCTCTTACCGTTTGGCCGGGCGCGATGTATCACTGAAGGGGACGATCTGACAATGATCGCCTGGTCCTGGATGAGTGCGGAGGCAGAGGCGGCGGCAAAGGAGCTGGAAGCCGGCGGGGTAAGCGTCGACCTGTTTGATCCACGAACCCTTGCGCCACTGGACATGGCCCCCCTGGAAGAGTCGGTGCGGAAGACGGGGCGAGCTTTGATTGTCGAAGAAGGTTGCCGCACCGCTGGGGTGTCTGCTGAGATTGCCTGTCGCCTCTTTGAATGCGTCCACGAGTATCTGGATGCTCCCATTCGTCGTTTGGCCTCGCCTGACGTGCCGGTGCCGGCGAGTCCCGTGCTTGAAGAGGCCATGATACCTGATCGGAATGCCATCGTGCAGGCTGCCATCGAACTGGTTCAGTCCTAGTCGGAAGAGGCAGTACAGTGTCACAGTCATTGATATCCGTTATTACGCTCACGCATAATAAGCTTGAGGTCACGCGACGTTGTCTCCCGACGCTATTGCATTCCACCGGGGTGCCGTGGGAGCTTCTTGTGGTTGACAATGGGTCGACAGATGGTACCGGCGAATGGCTGGACGCATTTCAGAAGGAAGCAGCGCGCCAACGTGTCGGCGTTACCGTTATCAAGAACAAGGGCAATATTGGGTGTTCCACGGCTCGCAACCAGGCAACGGCCCAGGCGCGTGGCGCAACACTGGTGTACATGGATAATGACATTGCGCTGCGCAGCAAGTTCTGGCTGAAGCGAATGAGTGATGTATTGGTTGCGGATGCCAGGCGCGGCATGGTAGGCCCTAAGCTGGTGTATCCCCTGCCTCCCTACCGCATTCAATGCGCGGGCGCCGCGGTTGCGCCCACTGGACGGATTCAGTTTCGCGGCCGCGGAGAGGACCGTGGGGATCCCCAGTTTAACACACCTGACGAGGTGCAGTGTCTTATCAGCGCCTGCTGTATGGTTAAATCTTCAGTGATTCAGGAGTGCGGCGGATTTGATGAAGCTTTTAATCCCGTGGAATTCGAAGATATCGACTTGTGCTACCGTATTCGCAGCCGGGGGTACACGATTCACTATGTGCCCGACGTCGAGATGTACCACTTTGAGAGTGTAACCACCGGGGGTACCCCTTCTCTGCCGAACACACGGCTGATTGTTGAGAACGGCTTGTTGTTTAAACGCCGATGGCGACATATGTTTGAGAATGAAAGCGGCCCCAGCGATAAAGCGGCACGCTGGCGTCATTTGCCCCGCTACCGGTTCAGCGAGGTTGGTGAGTTGCCGGTGATCTAGCAGGCTTTTATATACTAACACAAACAGGAAACCGCCATGCCACAATCCATAAAAGACAGAATCAAGAAAATGATGGTAGAACGTCTTTTTCTAAACATCGATCCGCGGGAGATTGCAGAGGACAAATCATTGATTGATCACTATGGAGTAGATTCGCTCAACCTTCTGGAGCTTGTTGTCGGCATTGAGGAAGAATTTGGTGTCGCCATTGATGACAATGAATTCCGCGTCAAGAACTTTGAGACGGTGAACGCACTGGCGGACTTTGTTAAGAGCAAGATGGGGTGAGGATTCGATCCAATCAGCCAAAGCGGAGCGGAGGTGGATGCGTACACGGTGCAATGAAGAGCAGGTGGTGATTGAGCACTCCGGACGATTTCTTAACGGCGTCCTGTACCGTGCCGGGTCCGCGGCAAAAACGGCGATTACGATCTGTCCGCCGATTTTCGAGGAAAGAAAGTCGTCGCATCGGGTTCTCGTCGAGTTTGCCAGGCACCTGTGTACACACGGAATTACGGTCCTTCGGTTCGATTACGCCGGTTGTGGAGACAGCCAGGGGTGCCTGCGGGAATACAATCCCACTCATTGGCTCGAAGACATTGGCAAAGCGGTGGCGTTTGTCAGAGAACGAGCCGGGATTGCGCGGGTCGGCCTTTGCGGTTTGAGAGTAGGCGCGTCACTGGCTGTGGAGGCGGTGGCGAAAGGTACGCCCGTTGACTTTGTGATCCTCTGGCAGCCGGTGATGTGCGGGCGTGATTACCTACTGGACGAGTTACGGAAGACTCTCATGAAACAGATGATCACCTTTGGGGGGGCGCGAACCAACCGGGAGGCATTGGTGGCCAGGTTGGAAGCCGGATATTCGCTGGATTTTGATGGTTATCCCCTGACACCGCGTCTTTACCAGGAGTTGTGTGGAATTGATTTGTACAAGGCGGCGCGGCATATCCGTTGTCCAGCACTGGTGACGGAAATTTCTCACCAGGCCGAAATGTCCGAAGCGTTCACGGATTTGGGGCGGGCGCTGGCGAACTGCAGCGCGGAGTTGCAGGCAGTGCGCTGCCAGCCATTTTGGAATCTCCTCGGTCTGGTGCAGTGTCCGGATCTGATTGTGAAGACGACCGAATGGATGACCGCACGGTGCAGCGGGACGGAGTAATAGCCTTGGCTCTCCAACGTTGCGGGTATGGACGGCGCGCGGGAGTACGGCAGTGAAGGCACGGGTCTGGAGTCGCGGTGATACGGATGTCGACATTATGAATTCACAATCCCAAGAGTACCTGATGAATCCGAAGATTGCGGGCGAGCTCCCCGTGGTCTTCGAGAGCGGCGGCCAGGCTGTGCATGGAATTCTCCATAAGACGGTCTGCAGGGAGGGTGAGTGCAACACGGGTATTGTGTTTTGCCACGGCTGGTCGGGTTCCCGCCTGGGGCCCCATCGCATGTTTGTCAAGATCGCACGCAAACTTGCGGACAGGGGAGTGCATTGTTTGCGCGTGGATTTCCGCGGGCGCGGGGACAGCGAGGGTGACACCTGCGCGGCGTCTATCCAGACCATGATTGAAGACACTAAATGCGCTGTCTCGTTCCTTTGCGAAAAGACTGAGGTGGCTGTGGTGTATTTGCTTGGCATCTGTTCCGGCGGTAAAGTTGCAATTGGTGCGGCAGCCGAGATGCAGGATGCGATCGGCGGCCTGATAGTGTGGTCAGCAGAGGCTATGGGTGACTTGAGGAAATCCTCCACAAACCGTCATAAAACGCTGCACGCGGCGAAGGTTTACCTCAGTAAAATGTTACGGCCTTCGACGTGGTGGCGTCTTATCAGACGTGACGTTAATGTAGCGGCGGTGGGAAAGGCGATGTTCCGGCACGAGACCCGGTCGGAAACTGAAGCGGAGAACGAGATTGCCCTGCTGGCTCGTTTTCGCTCGTTCTCGGGGCCTGTCCTCTTCGTTTATGGGGGGAACGATCCCGATACCCGTCTCGCCGGCGATGCCTATCGAGGGTTTTGTGCTCGTTATAAAATGCCTTGCGAATTTCATAACATTCCGGATGCGAACCACAGCTTTTACTCCCTAGCGTGGGAGAAGCAGGTCATTGACTTGACGGAGGCGTGGCTGGTTGCCCGCATCGGTCAGTCCGGTGGTAGTTAAGGATCGGAGAGGTTTCTCTATGCGCTGTACGTTTTCGGTGATGGTCTTGGTTCTGTTAAATCTTTCCTTGGGTTTGCCCCTGCATGCGGAATCCGTAGCGGAGAAGATGGCTAATGGCGCCGTTCGGGCGGCCAGCGTCAAGCTTGAGTGGAATCGTGACAGTAAACCTGGCCGCCAACTGTTGCAGTTCGCTCTGGCCGTGGATCCCGAGAACGAAAACGCATTGTTGCTGCAAGCCAGACTCGAACGAGGACTGAGCTTTGAACCCCGTATGCTGCCCGATGAGGGCAAAGAGTACATAGGGTTTCTGAAAAAAGTTGTTAAGGGGACCCGTTCAGAAAACCGACAATTGCTGGTTTACAAAGTTATTGAGTTACTGGACCCCCGGGATGAGGACGCTCTGTTAGCCTTGACAAAGGCCAAGAATAAGGGGGTGGATACGTCCTTCGATATATTGCTTCAGTCTGTCACTGGTGGAGGGAGTGATAAAGTCGTACAATCACCGGAAGAGAAGAAAGGGACGGAAAAAACCCAGAGCATTCTTGCGGATGTGGTGTTTGAGCGCCTGTCGATATACAACCAAAATCCCGTGGGCGTCATCAATACCATGAATAAGACCCTTGCGAAGCGGGGCGTGATCATTTTTATCGAAGCGAAGGACGTAGAGGCTCAGGTGGGCTATTTCGACAGACAAACCGGCATTCCGCATTACTACAGCAATGCCCGGCTTGAAACGAACATTCCGGATGGTGATGCCTTGAGGCTTCAAAACGTATCGGCGTCACGGGCGTTAGGTCGCATTTGCAGGGTATTTGGGCTGGGCTACAAGATTGATGGAGAGAAGGTGATTATCACGGAGAAAGACGACCCCGAGGTAGATAAGTCTCTTGATTACGTCTTGAGCGCCCAGGAACTCTACGAGCAACTGTCCTCGTACAGAGTCGAGTTCATCACAAAGTACCGTGGGAAAAGCCTTGACGTCAGTGGAGAAGTTACGGGGCTTGGCAAGAACTTCGGGCGGGATTATGTCCATTTGGCCGACGATCGTGTTCGCGTTATACTCAGTCAGGAGGTCGCGGAGTCACGACTGGCGGAAATGAAGGCAAAGTATGCGGAGTTACAGGAACGGTACAAGCAATATCCCGCGGGGTCGCCGTTCCCCCGGAGGATGCGCCTTCATTTCAGCGGTACCGCCACATGTGCAGGGATGCGTGGGGGGCGCGTCATTCTCAAGGAATGCACGGATTTCTCGTGGCGGACAAGTTTTGAGGGGCAATGACGTGGGTGCAACGATCCAGTCTGGGGCCAATACTGTTGAGTTTGGGTTTCAGGCGTCAGGTTTCAGGTGTCACGAATGGAGCTGTCAGCCTGAACCCCGAACACTGACACCTCTCCTTAAATCAACAGCATTAAGGCCAGGGCAGTTCACACTTCATTGGTAGCCTGGAAAATATTGTAATGCTGCAGTTCCACCATTACTCCTATGGTCCGCAGCGCTTCTTGCATATCTTTTCTAAAATGTCCGACATCAATGTCCGGTGGCAAGTCAATAGATAGAATCATCGTGTACTTGCCTTCGTGTACACAGGTTGCCAAGTCACCGATGTTGATGGTATGATCGCGGAGATACGAAGACACGGCTGCCAGCAACCCCATTTTGTCGGGTCCCACGGCGGTCAACACGAAATGGTCATCCGAGTATTCAAGTGGTTCTGGCCGCAATTCCTGAGCGGGAATTTTTATACCGACCTCGAACGGTTCTTCAGGATCCAGGTTGTTAAGTGTTGTCCGAATGGTCTCCGTGGTCACGGATTCAGGGAACGACGCCGCCACTATCATCGTGAAATAGCCAGCCAAAACAGTTTGACTGAGGTCCGCAAGATTCCCATTCAGTTCTTTGATGGCATTCGTTACATCCGCAACGATACCGACACGATCATGCGTCATGATTGAAATGACGTATTGCTTGCTCATACATCGACCTCGTCCGAGTTCGCGGTTCCCGGTTCCGGGGTGCTGGGCTCGGGGGGGCGGACCCCGGAACGACTTGCGCGAAAACCATTTTGCAAGAGTTTTAACAGTACCCACAGTTTGGTTGAATGCAATGCGGTGAATGTTTTCTCCGGGAGTGAGCGCCTTCATCGTCAGTCTTGCCTTTCTCGTGTGCGGGTGTACACTGTAAATCGTAATGTGCCAGGGAGACATATGATCCCGATTCATGACAACGTACGTTCACGGCATGTACCGGTAGTGACGCTTGCCATCATAGTTGTCAATGTAATCGTGTTCTTTTTCGAGTTGCAGTTGCCGCGCGGGTCGGCTCCTCACTTTTTCAGTATGTGGGGTGTTGTTCCAAAGCGACTGTTCAGTGGCGGTCTGCTGGACAGTGGCGCCGCACCGCCGGTTGCTTTTTCGCTGTTCACGTCCATGTTCCTCCATGGCGGCTGGTTTCACCTCATCAGTAACATGTGGATATTATGGCTTTTTGGAGACAACGTTGAGGATCGTTTCGGTCATGGTACATTCATCGTGTTTTATCTGGGGTGCGGAATTGGTGCGATGGCGGCGCATGCGTTTCTGAATCCCCAAAGCACGGTCCCGTCCATTGGTGCGAGCGGCGCGATTGCAGGGGTCATGGGCGCCTACTTTCTTTTGTATCCAATGGCGCGCATTATTGTGATGGTGCCGATATTCTTTTATCCGTTTTTGTTTGAAGTCCCCGCGGTAGTGTTTCTTTTTGTGTGGATCACTATTCAGGTGATGAGTGGGATGTCGGATGCCGCTCGCGGTTCTGCCCAGGCTGGAGGCGTGGCATTTTGGGCACATGTAGGCGGGTTTGCAGTGGGGCTGGCAGTTGCAGTCCTGCTGAAGAGCAAACGACCCACGGGCGGGCGCGTGTCAGGAAATAACGACCGTCGGCGTTACCGAAAATGACTCACGGCCAAGTTTGTCGCAGGATTGTTAATCATACACGAATGAGTGTATCCACTGCAGGGGTAAGTACAATGACCACGAATCGACCGAACATTGTCTATATTCTGGCGGATGACATGGGATATGGGGATGTCTCCTGCTTTAACGAGGACGGTAAACTGCAGACAGGTTGTCTGGATCAACTGGCCGAAGAAGGTGTGGTGTTCCGGCATGCCCACGCCAACTCGGCTGTGTGTACGCCGACGCGGTACGGAATTATGACCGGGCGTTACTGCTGGCGCTCGCGGTTGAAGTCGGGTGTGGTGTTCGGGTACACTCCGTCACTGCTTGAAAACGACCGGATGACAGTGGCACGTTTTCTGAAGAAACATGGCTACCGGACTGCGTGTTTCGGGAAGTGGCACTTGGGGATCGACTGGGCCAAAGACGGGGAGGAAGAATGGGAGGTTGATTTCACCAAACCAGTGCGCAACGGTCCTTCCGATCTGGGGTTCGACTATTATTTCGGGATCAGCGCGTCACTGGACATGCCGCCGTACGTGTACCTTGAGAATGATCGGGTCACCCAGTTGCCGGACGGCATATCGCGAAACGTCGACTCGAAGGGGTATTGGCGCGAGGGGCCGATAGCTCCGGACTTCCGCCACGTTGAAGTGCTTCCGGAGCTGACACGTCGGGTTACGGAGTATATACATCGGCAGGCGAACAACAGCGAACCGTTCTTTCTATATTTTCCGATGCCGGCACCGCATACTCCCATCCTGCCCACGGAACGGTTCGTCGGCAGCAGTAACACCAACGCGTACGGGGATTTTGTTTTGCAGGTGGACGATACTGTCGGCAGCGTAATGCGTGCGCTGCATGAGAGTGGCCAATCTGAAAATACATTGGTCATTTACACCAGCGACAATGGGTGTTCTCCCATGGCCAATTTTGAGGAACTGGCGTCTGTCGGGCATAACCCGAGTTATAAGTTCCGCGGACACAAAGCCGATATCTTTGAAGGCGGGCATCGCATCCCGTTCATTGCACGTTGGCCGGCCAGAATTCCAGCGGGCAGTGTGTCGGACGAGATCATCTGCCTGACGGACCTCATGCGGACCTGTGCGGCAATTGTCGACGACCGGTTGCCGGCCAATGCCGGTGAGGACAGCTTCAACATTCTGCCGGCGCTAGTGGGGGATGATTATGAGCGACCCCTTCGGCCTGGAACCGTTTTGCACTCGATTAACGGCTCATTCGCGATTCGAGAAGGGAACTGGAAATTGGAGATGTGCCCGGGGTCAGGTGGGTGGAGCGAGCCTCGTCCAGATAGCGACGAGGTCGTTGGGCTGCCGCCGATTCAACTCTATGATTTGGCGGCGGATGTTGGCGAGACCACGAACGTATGCGATGATCATCCTGAAGTCGTCAACCGGCTGCGGGCTATGCTCATCAAGTATATTCGCGAGGGTCGGAGCACCCCTGGTGAAACACAAGACAATGAAGCTGTCGACAATTGGCCCCAGCTTGCCTGGATGGACGAGTCGTAGATTAGCATACGGGAGGATCCCAGATGGAACCAGTGAAATCAGACGGAAGTGTGTTGGACCTTATTCACGCGCGGCTTGACCGTTTCTGCCAAGTGCTGGTGGTTAACGCCCGGGACCGTATACCGCTTCTGGTGGTGACCTTGTCGGTGGTTGTTCTCTTTCTCATACCACTTAAGATCATTGGGTACGGGTACTTGCCGGAAGACGACGCACTGCGGCACGCCGCCAAAGCGGTGGCGGGAAAGCCGTGGCGCGAAATACTGGTCCTGGATCCGGTGTTCAAAGTGGATGTGCACGAGGGATGGCACGCCACGCTCGGTGCCGTGCATCGTTTGACCGGGATTAATGCCGAAAGCCTCGCAGTGCTCTCGGTTGTCGTGATGGCGCTCGTTTTTCTGGTGCCCGCCGCCTTCCGACGGTCGCGTCCCGAAGCGTGGGTGGCCGCGCTTCTGCTGATGATCGTTGCGCTCCCGGCGTATACCGTGCGCATAATGACGGGAAGACCCTATTTGGTGCAGGTCGCCATGATTCTGTTGATCTGCGCGACGTGGCAACACTTTCGTGCGCCCGCAAAGAACAAGCGCTATCTGGGGTTCTTTATTATTCTGGTTGCCCTTTCGGTGTGGATGCGTTCAACATGGTATCTTTACAGCATCCCGGCATTTGCGCTGGTGCTCGCGCGCGAGTGGAAGGCCACCATTGTCTTTACGACAGCCGTTGGTATTGGCAGTATTCTGGGGGGGCTGGCGACAGGGACCCCTTTGCTCTTCCTCAGTCAAGGCATCATTTTCATGGTGCATGCCGCACTGCGCGATGTGGAGGCTGACATTATGGTTGGTGAAATGCAACCTTTTGCAGGCTACGCGGGCACCCTGCTGGCGCTGGCGGCGGTTGCACTGTGGGGACGCCTTAACGGGAAACTCTCGGGACGGGCCTTTGATACACCCGTATTCTATCTGATGCTTGTTACTTGGATGCTGGGCTTTGTAGCCGCAAAATTCTGGCTTGAGTTTGGCTTCCCGGCGGCGTTGATTTGGCTGCAGACTCGCTTCAGCGATCAACTGGATGGGCACCCTGCAATGGACTATGACAAAGCTCCGCGGCTGGCTCTTTCAGCATTCCTCTGCGTTGCCCTGTTTTTGGCTGTCACCTCCGACCACGATGGGCGTTGGACCAATACCCTCAGGCGCGAGTACCTGGATATGAACAACCCGGACCATCGTCCCTGGCTGCCGGACCAGGGGGGTATTCTGTATTCATCGAGCATGCGGCTGTTCTTTAACACATTCCTGGCCAATCCCAATGGGGAATGGCGGTACATGCTCGGGTTTGAACCGGGGTTAATGCCGAAGGAGGATCAGACTATCTATCACCGAATTGTGTTGAACGGATTCGCCAGTGAAGCCTATCAACCATGGGTCGACAAGATGCGCCCTGAAGATCGTTTGATTCTGCGACGCCGCCACAATAATCCTCCAACGATTCCAGAGCTTGAGTGGGATTATACGATTGATAATCATTGGTGCGGACGTTTGCCGCGGCGGGAGAGTGACGAAAACGCAGCCTCGAGAAATGAGCAGTGACAAGCCACGGCCACACGTCTGCCTGGCTCATTGTTCCCGTCTGGAGAGCGTGATTGGCGAGTGTGACGTTGAAAACGCAGCTTTAGGCCAGCGCTTGTCGCATTTATGTGTCCTTGATTTTT
>JAIPIM010000107.1 GCA_021734725.1 Minisyncoccota bacterium
GGGGCCCCCTTCTGAACAGACTGGACCAGCGCAATCCCTGCCAAGGTCTCCGCTGTGTGCGCAAGAATGTTTCCGGCCAGCGTAATGGGGGCGGTCGTTCCACAAATGGGCTCAGTCGGCACCACCACGGGAAGTCCCTCACGCGCCAGGTAACAGGTCATCTCACCGTAATCTTCATCGATCTTGTAGGGGCTGATAATCAGCGTAATGAAGGACACAAACGGCTTCTCCCGCAACTGGTCAACCCCACCGGCCAGTGCCTGGGCCATCTCAACAACATTCTTACAGCCGCTCATGGAATAGATGCCGCCCATGACGTGCTTTGTCGTATTGTCCAACGCGTGAAAGAAGCGGTTGACGTCAATGTGATCCTTGTTGGTGATTTCATTCGGGAACACATTGATCGTGAACAGATGGATATTCTCCAACTCCTCGACCATGCGCGCATTGAGTATCACATCATCAGTCGTCGATGGCCGGCGTTGCCCAGACTCTGGATCGAGTACGTATATAGCCGTACCGCCCGTTCCATAATGCACACGGTTCTTTTCCAGAACTGCATCAAACTCGCCATCCCGGGAATACAACGTAATCGAAGAGGGGTTACTGCTGACGGCGTCCTCAACCAAGCCGCGGGATAAACGCACGACTTGCTGAGCGTCGTCCACCTCGGCACCGGACGCCTTGAAAGCCTCACGAGCACTGGACGAATAAACCGCCACACCACTCTTCGCTAAGACTTCGAATGCAGCATCTGCTATTTTAGTAACGTCCGCATCACTCAACCCCTTGTACGGGGAAGCGGGGATACCCGGCTGCTCGTGCTTCAATCTACCCATTTCACTTCTCCTTACTCAAATGATCGTTCCACCGAGAAGTCTGCCCGGTACAGGGCAAACCAATATTTTCTGACCAAAAACTACCTAATTTACCATACATGACGCATTTTGACAGTTTTCGGGCGCTTTTGTCTCTTTTTGTACGTGGAATATGCCGTATCCTATGCACTCATTCGCACCACAGTCCGGGCTCCACGGAATCCCGCACAGGCAAGTCGGGCCGCACTGTGCTTCAAGTGAAAACGCGGCCACGGCACCATAAACAGCACACGCCTGGCTACGATTGAATCGGACAAGCGGAGCGATCCCCGCCTTCAGAACTCGTTCAGCAAAGATTGCAGTTGCCACGTCACATCCTGAATGCCCATGTCCTTAAACATCCACACACGAGACTGCTGCGGCAATACTTTCTCCTCCTCAACAAGATACCCACGACCAATCGTAAGAACGGGAATATCAGCATCCACATCCCTGAGATTTAAAACACATTCAATGATGTCTGCCGCACTGTGTGTACGGTCAATGACAACTGCAGCGTACGCATCGTGACGTAAACTGTCTACAGCTTGAGAGATTGTCTCTTTCGCAACGGGATCGAAGCCGCCGTTGAAAAGCTCCTCGACCAATTCACCACTGCCGTCGGATCCCAATACAAGTACGTTGTTCGCTTTCATAACAAGTAAACAGGTTTGCTTCGCATTTCTGGACACTCACACACTCGCGCAGTCGATGCTGACTTGTGACTTGCCTGATCAAGTGCAAGATCTCGGCCATACACAGCCCGGTGATTTGTATCTAACGCCCCCCCAACGTCTTCGGATACTACTACCAAACCGGGATCGGACTCCCTGCTCAGCCGCAAGCGGCAAAAAGCTAAAACGTGTGCCGTTTCGTTACATTAAAGCAACAACTACTCTCAGCCAAGTGTGCCTATATTTTACACACAGTAAGAAACAAGAGACGCAATCATCCACGAGTAAGGGGACTGTAAAAATACTCATGCATACAGGTAAGCCAGGCAAAGTGTGCATATTCTGCACTTATGCCGCAAGCCTGGATCCGTGACATTTCAGGGAAAAGAAAGATCTGCAGAAGCCCCCGCGGCAGGACGTTCACCATTCGCCCGCCTCAAACGGGGAACCGGCAGCCCTCCCCGTCCATGTTCACACGTCGATGTCCCGAGACATCAATCCGTATTTCTCCAGCTTGTTGTATAGGGTGCGCCGGCTTATGCCAAGCAGTTCCGCGGACTTCTTACGGTTGTTCCCGGTAACCATCAATACTTTCCGAATCATTCGCTGCTCCATCTCCGCCAAAGTGGTACCGACTTTGAAGACGATATTTTCCTGTGAGGAATCTTTTGTGTGGAAACGCGGCGGCAAGTGACGGGGTTGCAGTGCATCGCCTTCACAAACGAGCACGGCACGCTGGATGACGTTCTTCAATTCACGAATGTTGCCGGGCCAATGGTAGTTCTGCAACAAAGAAAGCGCGTCGACCGGAATGTCCTTGATTGCCTTACCAAATGATTTGCAGTAACTTTTCAGGAATGATCGAACCAGCAATTCTATGTCCTGCCGGCGCTGACGCAGGGGGGGCAGGTCAATACGGAAGACGTCAAGACGGTAATAAAGGTCCTCGCGAAAGGTCCCCTTCTGTACTGCTTCATACAAGTCGGCATTGGAGGCGGCGATCAGCCGAACATCCGTGGTGAACGTGTCTTGGCCGCCAAGGCGGTGAAACTTATGCTGTTCCAACAAGCGTAACAGGCTGATTTGTACGCGCTCACTGATTGTACCGATTTCATCCAGAAAAACAGTGCCGCCGTTTCCTAGTTCAAACTTTCCCTGTCGCGTTTCCGTCGCCCCGGTGAATACTCCCTTTTCATGGCCAAACAACTCGCTCGCCACAAGATTTGCGGGAACCGCTCCGAGATGAACAGGAATATAGACGCCATCGGCCCGCTTGCTGCGACTGTGTATGGCCTTGGCCACCAAGTCCTTGCCAGTACCCGTCTCTCCTAAAATCAACACTGGGACATCTGTCGCGGCCGCCTGACGAATACGTGCAAACACTATCTTGATCTCAGACGACTGACCAATCATTCTTTCGAATCGCGGTGGACTTTTGCGTTTTGCCATGAGCATATCCGTCGAAGGTGTGTGTGCATTGCCGCGACACCCCCTCACTGAGGGCTCGTCAGCATACCAAGAGTACACTCGTGTTCAATTTGCATTGCAATACCATACTATACTCTGGGTTGAGCAGCCTTCCCATCACGCAGACCGGAGCCGTGCGTATGTTGCCCCACCCCGCCTTGGTCGCCAACTTTTTTCGTGTCTCTAATTGACGCATCATTGCGCCCGCCTACATTAAGCTAGTACATTCAGGAGATTGGGATTACGGAAATGCCCAGCCGCGGCGGACAAGCAGCAGAATGAATCAGACAGGCATTATTACTCTTATTGTCACGGGCGTCCTACTGGTGCTGACAGAGATTTTTCTGCCCGGCGGCTTCGTGGGAGCAATCGGGGGAGTCCTGCTGCTGATCGGCATCTTCACCGCTTTTTTCGTGCTTGGTCCAGGAATCGGATTCGCACTTCTGGTTGGAGCACTCATATTTGGGCTGATCATGTTTTGGGTATGGATGAAAATTCTTCCGAATACGCGCATCGGCAAGCGCTTTATCCTGCAGTCGGACGCCGCCGACTGGGCCGGATACGACAACACCCAGAGTTCGCTCGTCGGAAAAACGGGAGTCGCACGGTCGCCATTGCATCCCAGCGGCGTTGCCATCATTGAAGGCAAGCGAATCGACGTTGTGACGCGCGGGGAACTCATCGACGTTGTGACGCGCGGGGAACTCATTGACGCGGGACAAACCATCGAGGTCATTGAAGTGGCCGGAAATAGAATTGTTGTTACGCAATCAGAAAATCGCTCAGAAACATCGCAATCAGCCGAGTCGACGAACGCACACTAGGAAGGGCAATCATTATGTGGCAGATCTTTCTCATCGTTCTCATCATCGTTCTTATCATCCCCGTACTGTTTTTCTTCTATTTCCTCAATGTCTGGATACGCGCCCTGGCATCGAAGGCACACGTCAGTATCTGGAATCTGGTGGGTATGAAGCTTCGGCGCGTCCCGCCGTCCTTGATCGTTGAAGCATTGATTCGCTTGCGTAAGGCAGGTATGAGCACCGTCAATACCGATGCTCTTGAGGCCCATTATCTGGCAGGCGGCGACGTGCTCAACGTCGTAAACGCTCTCATTGCAGCAGACAAGGCGGGTATCACGTTGACTTTTGAGCGTGCTGCTGCGATCGATTTGGCTGGACGAGATGTCTTTGGGTCCGTGCGTGTCAGCGTTAACCCACGCGTCATCGACTGCCCGGACCCGGCCAAGGGACGCAATACCGTAGATGCTGTTGCAAAAGATGGCATTCAAGTAAAAGCTAAAGCTCGCGTGACTGTCCGTGCCAACCTCGAACGATTGGTCGGCGGTGCCACCGAAGAAACCATCATCGCACGTGTCGGTGAAGGAATTGTTACTACTATCGGTTCATCCAACACCTACAAAGATGTTCTGGAAAACCCGGACCTCATATCCAAGCGAGTACTGGATAAGGGGTTGGACAGTGGCACGGCATTTGAAATCCTGTCCATCGACATAGCAGATGTGGACGTCGGCGACAACGTCGGCGCACGTCTCCAGGCAGATCAGGCGGAAGCCGACAAACGCGTCGCCCAGGCGAAGGCCGAGGTGCGTCGTGCCGCGGCTGTCGCCGTTGAGCAGGAGATGCGCGCACGAGTGCAGGAAATGCAGGCAACAGTTGTCGAAGCACAGGCAGAAGTCCCAAAAGCAATGGCAGCGGCCTTGCGAGACGGTAATCTCGGCGTTCTGGACTATTACCGCATGGAAAATCTGAAAGCCGACACCGATATGCGCAGTAAGATCACGGGTGAAGACCAACCACCGACCACGGGCGAACATGAGGAAAGCTGAACACCATGAACGGTGACCTGTTCGAAATCCTGTTCGGCATCGTTGTCGTCCTGGTTCTTGTGGGACGTGGAATCAAAGCGTTGCTGGAACAACAGCAGACGCGCCACGAAGACGGGGAAACGGCCTCGGACTATGGCTGGGAAGAAGTATCGCCCACACAAACAAGCCCGGGCCCTATCGCTTCGACACCACCACCGGTGCCGCAAACGCCCTCCCCTTCAAGCACCAAAACTCGCCAGCAACCTTGGGCGGAAGTAACGGCGGCCACTCCACCACCGACGCCACCGCCCCACGCGGCAGCCTACCAACGACAAGACCAAGAGCCACAGGCGTCGCCGGAACCACCTTCCGTAGAACGGTTCGTCGGCCAACCGGAGATCAAAGGCGTCAGCGGACTGGCCGGGGCATTTAGCGCGCCGCCACGGCCGTGGGGAAAAGTAAGCACCATGCGAAGCGGTCACATGCGCGTGCAAATTCACGGCCGGCAAGACTTGCGGCGCGCAGTAATCCTTCGGGAAATACTGGATCACCCGCGTGCCTTTGATCTCTAGCCTGTCAGACTTAAATCTTCGTCGATCCATTTGGGGGCCACACGATACGACCCCGTTTGGGTTTTGTGCGGTTGGTGTTCGATCGAGAATTACGGAGGACGGTTCCCTTCCTCGTAATCAATAATCGTCACCCGTAAATCGTAACCCGTAAAAGCAGAAACGGTGACTGCCGCCTCTCCTGACCGGTCGATGCGAAGTCCGACAAACTGCCAGCGAATTCTCGTATCAGAAGCCGAATGTTTGCTGTACAGGGATACCCTTTTCTCCAGCGTCCGCTTCCGATTCGTCAATAATCGTCTTTGGGGAACTGTCCAAGTGCGCCAGTAAAGCCTCTTCGTCCAAAATGGCAACACCCAGATTCCGTGCTTTGCCCAATTTAGCCCCTGGGTCCGCGCCAACAATAAGGAAGTCGGTTTTCGACGTCACGCTGCCCGTAACGCGTGCACCCATCGCTTCGAGTTTCTCCCTTACCTGCTCACGCGACAGTGACTGAAGTGACCCCGTCAGTACACATGTTTTTCCCGCGAAGAACGAAGGTGGCTTGGGACCTTCATCCAGGGACTCTTCGACAAACCGCAAGCCCGCCTCACGTAAGCGGTCCAGCAACTCACGATTCGCGGCATTACTGAAAAACGCCACAATACTTTCCGCCATAACCGGACCGACTTCGCTGACGTCCTGAAGTTCCTCAACCGTACAAGACATCAGGCGGTCAATGCCGCTGAAATGGCGCGTCAAGGTCTGTGCCGCGCGAGCACCAACATGACGTATGCCTAAACCGAACAGCAATCTCCATGGGGACTGTTTCTTGCTTTGCTCTATGGCTGCCATCAGGTTGGCCACGGATTTGGAGCCCAACCCGGGGAACGAACATAATTGCTCCCGGGCAGTAACGTCCAGTTCATATAAATCCGCGGGATTGTGTACTATGTCGCTGTCGACAAGCAACTGAACCAAGGCATCCCCAAGCGATTCGATATCCATGGCCCCGCGACTGGCAAAATGACGGAGTCGCTCTCTAACTTGGGCAGGGCAAGTAGGGTTTACGCAACGCAACGCAACTTCTGCCTCGCTTTCGTGCACGGGTTCATGGCAGACCGGACAATGAGTCGGTCGCTCAAGCACTTGCTCGCCACCCGTTCTCTGGCCTTTAAGTGCACGTACGACGGCGGGAATCACCTCCCCCGCTTTCTCGATCTCGACTCGGTCACCGATCCGAATATCTTTCCGTTCCAGTTCGCGAAAGTTATGCAGGGTCGCCCGGCTGATAGTAGAACCGGCCAACACCACTGGCTCCAAGTCGGCAACGGGCGTCAACGTTCCCAACCGTCCCACTTGAATCGTTACGGCTTTCAGACGAGTCGTCGCTTTCTCCGCCTCGTACTTGTAAGCAATGGCCCAGCGGGGCGCCTTGGCGGTAGCACCGAGGATTTCTCGCACCTTAATGTCATCAACCTTGATCACTGCCCCATCAATCTGATAAGGAAACAAGGCACGACGTCGATCCAGTTCCGCTATGGCCTCCAACACGTCATCAACACCGGAACTTTCCTGAATAAACTCCGGTGTCTTGAAGCCGAGTGCCTGTAAAGTACCCAGTAATTCTTTCTGGGAATCAGGGCTTATCCCCACACTTTCTCCATGCGCATAGAACAACGCGTCCAGAGGACGTTGCGCCACTACTTGCGGGTCAAGCAATTTCAGGGAACCGGCTGTCGCGTTCCGGGCATTGGCAAAGGGGGGGTCTCCGTTTGCGGCGCGATGGTCATTCAAGTTGGCAAAGTCGCGGTCCGCCATAAACACCTCCCCACGTGCTTCCCATACGGGCGGAGGTGTAAGCGTACGCAATCGCAATGGGATGCTGCGAATGGTGCGGACGTTGGCTGTAATGTCATCGCCCTCGCGCCCGTTTCCCCGGGTTACCGCTCGCGTCAGAAGCCCCCCTTCGTAGCGGACGCTCAAACTTACACCATCGATCTTCGGCTCCACAATATACCGGATCGTCGAAACACCCAGCCGTTCGCATACCCGACGGTGAAAAGCCCGAAGTTCATCAGGATTATAGGTATTATCCAGGCTGATCATAGGCAGCGCGTGACGCACTGTTGTAAATTTATCCAGCGGCTGACCGCCCACACGCTGCGTGGGAGAATCCACGCTAACGAGATCAGGAAAATCTGACTCCAAAGCGGTGAGTCGCTGGTACAACCGATCATACTCGCGGTCACTTATCTCGGGAGCCGCAAGTACATAGTAGAGGTAATTGTGCCGATTCAGTTCCTCAATCAGTCGGCACATTTCTGCTTGTGCATCAGCAGGATCCATAGAATACTCTCAATCCCGGTTCGCCTACGCTTCCCGATAGACTTAACAGCGTTCACTATAAGCCTTTTCCATATCAAGACAAGCACGTTTCGTGCTCAGAGATCACAACGACCGCATTGCACTGCAAAACAATCGTCCCACAGACAGATCGACTCCATGCTTCTCGATTCGGTCAACCACCTTCGTCACTTCCAATACACACGACCCCCATTGCTCAGAGACGATACCGCGAACCCTGTACGGCCCAAGATGGTTGAAACAGTGTCCATAACGCTCATGCATGTCCGGAAACAACACAAGTTCAAACAATCCAGTGACATCCTCCAGGGTCACAAAACTCATCCGCCGCTTCTTTCCCGCCTCCGGTCCCTCCGTGGTTGTGTGTTTCACCGCATCCAGGAGACCAACCATTTCCACTTCATGATTGACATAATGCTTCATCTGTGAAGCCATACACTGACTGGGGATGCTATCAAATGGTACGGGATGACGGCTGAAAGGAATTGCCGTAAAGCTTAGTTCCGCCTGGAGCTGTGACGGCAATTGAATGTCGTCAACCGGCAGCAATGCCTGCTGTCGACTGCGATCCCCAGTCTCCTGTAATTCCTTCATCAATGATTCACGGGGACCGAGGGACCGACAGGCACCCACCACAATCAATCGCTCCAGTTCACCAGCATGAAACTCTACCCGCTTACGCAAATCCCGCAGATCCGTAAATGACCTGCGTCGCGATTCCTCCATAAGCTTCAAACAACAATCGTATCGCAAACCGGAGATAACCGTCAATCCCGCACGAATACCGTGCCTTACCGGCCGCCACTTGAGAACCGACTTGTTGACGTCCGGCGGAAACACCGGCACACCATGGCGGATAGCATCCCACACAAATACGCGCTTCGGATACATCGATTTATGGCAATTCAGTACAGCAGCGTAAAAGTCTCGGGGAAAATGGGCCTTGAGGCGGGCAGTCAGCCAGGCAAGACGCCCGTATACTGATGCATGAGCCTTACAATAGGAATACGATGCAAATCGTGTGACTTGATGCCACATCTCATTCGCCACAGCTGTGTCAACTCCCACTGAAGCCGCCTTCTGAAAAACAAAACGACTTCTCTCCTCCCGAAAAACCTGCCCGTCTCGTTTCTTCACGGCCCGCCGCAAGTGATCCGCATCGGCGAGTGAATAACCCGCGAGGTTGACGGCCACTTTCATGACATCCTCCTGATACAGCATCACCCCATACGTTGTCGAAAGAAAGGACGCCATACGAGGATGAAGATAGGTGATTGATTCCACCCCCCGCCGGCGACGAATAAAGGTCTCTTTCATACCAGCGGCGGCTGGCCCCGGACGAATCAAGGACAGAGTGATGGAAACTTCTTTGGGAGTACGTGGACTCAGAGCTCTGCACAATTGACGCATCCCCGGCGATTCACACTGATAGACCCCCAGTGTATCACCAACAGCGAACAGGCGATTGACTTTGTAATCAAAACAGGGCCCCGGTTCATCAAGCGACTGCCCCCGCCCTTTGAGCGACACAATACTCTCATCAATCACGGAAAGAGCCGAATTCCCCAGCAAATCCATCTTTACCAGTCCAATCGTTTCCGCCTGATCTTTCTCATAATGGCTGATCGTCAGACCGTTACGGGAACGAGTCAAGGGAGTCATGTCCGTCAACGGTCCCGGGGTAATAATAAGCCCACCGCAATGCACCCCCAGATGCCTGGGTAAACCGATAAGCCGCCCGGCCGTCTCAACCAACTGAGTGGGCATTGCGCGCGACTGTCCGCCTGCAAGGAACTGCGATACGGCAGTCGATGAATACCCATGGATACGTGCCGCATCCCGCAAAGCACTGCGCGAACGATACGTGAGCACTGTGGCAACCATCGCGACACGGTCCTCTCCCCAACGGTCGTAACAAAACTTGACGACCTCATCCCGACGATTGTCAGCAATGTCAATGTCAATGTCCGGACAGTCCCGCCGGCCGGGGTTCATGAAACGCTCGAAATACAAGTCATGTTCCAATGGACAACAATGAGTAAACCCCAGGAGATACGATACAATACTGGAAGCAGCCGAACCTCGAACCTCCACCGGAATCTGACGCTGATGCGCAAACCCTATGATTTCATTGACATATAGGAAATAATCGGCAAACCCACTGTCACAGATAACGGCCAATTCTTTGTCCAGACGCGTCTGCGCCACGTGCTTCCGCGACCCGGAATAGGTCTGCTCAAGCGAGTCCGTACACAGTTGTCGTAAATACGCCGGGGCTGTCCGGCCGGCAGGAAGAACAATATGCGGCAACTTTGGCTGATTAAATGTGAACCTGAAATTGCAACGCTCACACACCTCCGCGGCAACTGCTGTACTCTCAGGGTGTTTGCGTCGCCAATCAGCGGCGTCCGGAAGTACAAGGCCGGGATGTTCGGTACACACCTCGTCGTACCGCCCTGCTTTTTCCCGAAGTGTCTTGAGTTCCGTAAAGGTAACCCAATCCTCCTCCGCAATGAGCCACGCATCCGGAATGGCCAACTCATGTCCCGCGGAAGGAACCGCATCCCATAGGGTCCGCACTCGCTGCTTCACCGACCGTGCCCCGGGAAGCAAGTATACCCGATCCACTGAAACTATACCCGCAAGACGTTGCCGTACAGCCGGCGAATGGGTCAACAATAAAAGCCCGTCATACCCGCTTCGCTCCAACGCTTCCTCAAGAACAAAGCGAGGGTATAGATGACGTGCACTCAGGAGACGGCACAATTGACGATAACCACGATCCGAAGTCGCCAGAATAATGCAGGAAATATCTGGGGCCATCTGGAGCTGAACCCCAATAATCGGTTTCAGTCCGGCAGATAAAACACTCTTGTAAAACTCCACCGCTCCGTATAAACCGTTAATATCCGCCAAGGCTAAAGCAGAATATCCCCGCTCCACAGCGGCCTTCGCCCAATCCGCGGCAGACCGCACACCGGTTTGCAAAGAATAATAGGTATGACATACAGCCAACATTCACGCCACCTCATCCACTGTGGAACGTGTCCCGAACACGTAAATACCGGTACAAACACATCTCACAAACTTATCTTGATTGCCTATTATATATTAGTCTTTCATGGCTCTTTGTCAATCTTTTAAACGTTACAAGTTATTTATTTTATAACAGTATATAGCATGATTGCCCCCTCCCGTTAATCCGGAATGCAGACAAAAGGTTGGCGGACATCCCCTCAGGCGATATGGTAGAAAACAATATTCGGAAATGTATGAATAAGCGTTTTGCCCTCAATCCTAAACTGTCCGTTTACATGCCGGTTGCCGCAGTCGCGCTAATCGTACGCGCCCTCCTGTTCCAACGCTGGCTTGCTTCCCCCCTGCGATATTATTATACGATTCGTGGACTGGACATGACGAAGCTGTTACGCTTCGGACGCGAGTTTGCGCACGGAGAAACACCGTTTTCACTTTACAAAATGATGCTCGCCGCCGTGCTCCAAGTAAGCGGCCACGCCGCTTATCCGGAAACGGTTGTCGCTGTTCAACTTGCTTTGGGAGCCGCCACTAGCGTGCTGGTTGCTTAC
>JAIPIM010000108.1 GCA_021734725.1 Minisyncoccota bacterium
ATCGGCTGATTGATGCTCTGTGCGATGCAGGCATCGAGCCGCTGGTCACGCTCTGCCACTACGACATCCCGCAAGCACTGGTCCAGAAGGGCGGCTGGATAAATCGCGACACCACGAAGCGCTTTGCGGACTACGCAGCCGCCATGGCCACGCGCTACGGCGACCGCGTGCGCTGGTGGGCAACGCTCAACGAACCGGTCTGCATCGCCGACGGTTTCGTGCCCGCGCCGGACGATCCGGAGGACTTCGCCGCGGTGCAGCATCATCTCATGCTCGCGCACGGTCGCGGCGTGCAGGCCATTCACGCCGTCAATCCGACGCTCAAAGTGGGGCTGGTCACCTGCCTGTGGCCGGCACACGCGATGCTCGGCGAAGGCAAGGCAGCCGCCACGGCCAAGGCCGGCGAACGCCTGCAGTTTGCGGAGTCCGCAACCGGCGCGGCAGGGGCATTCACCCCGAAGGATGCCGCCGAGGCGGCGCGGCAGGCGGACGTGGCCATCAACCGCGCGTTTCTCGATCCGATTTTCCTTGGCCGTTACCCGCAGGATATTCTCGATGCGCCGGTCAAGCGTCCGATTCGCGAGGGTGACATGGACATCATCGGCACACGCCCGGATTTCATGGGCATCAACTACTACAGCCGGGTGGTGGCCACGCCCACACGCAAGCCGGATGGTAACCTCGGCTACCGCTGGGTCGGCGCCGCCGAGCGCGGCGCGCCGTACACCACCATGGGCTGGGAGATCTACCCCGAAGGCCTGCACGAAATCGTCATGACCGTGCATCGCGACTACGGCGCGCCGGAGATCGTCATTACCGAGAACGGCATCGCCCAGGAAGACCAGGTGGACGCGGACGGCCGCATCCGCGACGCCTACCGCAGCGAGTACCTGGCCGCGCACATCAAGCAGGTCGGTCACGCCCTGGCCGATGGCGCCAACGTCCGCGGCTACTGCTGCTGGTCGCTGCTCAACAACCTCGAATGGGATATGGGCTGGGGCCAGCGCTTCGGGCTGATCCATGTTGACTACCAAACGCTCAAGCGCACGGTGAAAGAGAGCGGCTGGTGGTATCGGGATTGGATTGCAGGCGGGAAAGAATAGACAACGGCAGAAACAACGGAGCCAAATCATCGTAATCTTTACCCTAATCTAATTCTGGAGCTCTTCTGCACCGACGGCAAGGGCGAGCTCTGGCACACGCCGATGAACCTGCTGCCCGAGCCGGGCGAAAAAACCCGCGCCTCCACCAGCCCCGACCGCTTCCTGGTCGCCTATTCCAATGTCCACTACGCTGACGCCGAGGGCGACCGCTGCAAAACGATCTGCGTCCGGGAAATCGCAGTCAAAGTGTAGGAAGATCCGCAAGTACCCACTACCTTATGGGTTGGGATTAAACATGAAGGCCGGGACGGCCACGCGTACAGAGACAGGTTAGTAAGACCCTATGCGAAAAGTATTTTGCTGTTTGTCCCCAACGGGGACTCACATGCTGAGCGAAGGGACGAAGAAGTCCCTGGTAATCAACGTTTGTCATAGTATATATGTCAGTCCCTGAAAGGGACAAACGTGATGCTTGTGAGTCCCTTTCAGGGACAGAATATGGGGGGGTATGCCCCATACATTTCCAGGGTTTCAACCCTTCTCTATACATGTCTGTCCCCTTTGGGGACGGAACTTCGGCCCGTGAAACGCAAGCCCCCCTTTCACATGGGATCTAAGTGAGGGAACAAGCATGAAAACGTTCTATGTATCGACAGCTGGGAATGACGATTGGAGCGGCAGTCTGCCGCGTCCGCAACACGACGGGAACAACGGCCCCTTTGCCTCTTTGGCGCGAGCGCGGGACATGATCCGGACACTGAAAGCCGCATCACAGCTCCCGCCCGGCGGTATTGAAGTGGTCGTGGCCGGTGGCGAGTACGCGCTCCGCGAACCACTGACGTTTACCGATAAAGACAGCGGAACAGCGGACTCGCCGGTGGTTTACCGCGCGGCCCAAGGCGAGACTGTTCGGCTTTCCGGGGGTGTCCAGATCACGGACTGGGATCCGATTGACGATCAGGATACGCTGTCACAAATGCATCCCGATGCCCGCGGACATGTCCTGCAGGCGGACTTGCGCGCCCACGGTGTTTCCGATTTCGGCACCATGACGACGGCACCGGGGCCCGGGCGCTCGGATCCCGGCCTGGAACTCTTCTTCCGCAACCAGCCCATGACCCTGGCACGTTATCCAAACGAGGGCTACCTGCACATCGCGTCGCTGTCCGTGGACGACGGACACAACATTCGCGGTGCACGCGGCAGTCACGTTGGACGCTTCCGCGTAGCCGAGGAGCGTGATCGTCTGCAACGGTGGGCCAGGGAGCCCGGTCTCATGCTGCACGGCTACTGGTTTTGGGATTGGTCCGACCAGCGTATCGCGGTGACCGCAATCGACCCGGAGACGGGCGAGATCACGCTTGACGAAAGTCATCCACACGGCTATGGCTATCGCGCGGGCCAATGGTTCTATGCCTTCAACCTGCTCTGCGAGCTGGATAGACCAGGCGAGTGGTTTCTGAACCGTGACACCGGCATTCTTTACTTCTGGCCGCCAGCCGCCAGCGGATCGCATGACGTCGAAGCGGACAACCTGAAAGCCGGCGATGTAACGATATCGGTCCTGCGCGCTCCCGTCACATTTGACCAGGTCAGCCACGTTACGCTTCAAGGGTTTACCCTCGAGGCGACGCGCGGTACGGGCATCACGGTCAAGGAAGGAGAGGATATACGGATTGCCGGCTGCACCCTGCGTAACCTGGGCGGCGATGCGGTGCACATTGAGGGGGGGCAACGGCATGCCGTCAGCGACTGCGACATCTACCGGACGGGCGACGGCGGCATCATGCTTGCCGGTGGTGACCGTTGTACGCTGACGCCCGGCCGACACGAAGCCGTCAACAACCATATTCACCACATCGCCCGATGGAATCCTGTCTACAAGGTCGGCATCCAGCTCACGGGCTGCGGCAACCGTGCCGCGCACAACCGGCTTCACGATCTGCCGCACATAGCCATCGGCTTCACGGGCAACGACCAAGTTGTCGAGTACAACGAGATCTACCAGTCGGTCACGCGGGCTAACGATGCCGGGGCGATCTACACGTCCGGAGCGGGTCCCGAGGACTGGTCCATGCGCGGCCATCGCATCCGCTTCAATTTCCTGCATCACCTCTATGGCTTTGACGGCGAGGGTTGCAGTGGCATTTACCTTGACGACATGTTCTCGGGCACCGAGATTTTTGGCAATATCCTGTACCGTGTATATAAAGGTTTCCTCCTGGGCGGCGGGCGTGACATTCTGTCGGAGAACAATGTTTTCATCGACTGCCCGTGCTCGATTTCTCTGGACGCCCGCGCCCTCGGCTGGGCGGCGTTTTCGATGCCGGATGTCATTGCCGGACTCAAGTCCATGCCTTACCGCGAAGAGCCTTGGGCCTCGCGATACCCGGAGTTGGTCAACATCCTCGAGAACGAGCCCGGCGTGCCGAAGGGCAATGTCATCGCGCGCAACATCTTCCGCGGCGGCAAGGGCAATAACATCGAACCGGAGGCCAAGCCGGGCCTGCGCATGGGAAACAACCTGAACGATGAGGATCCGTGCTTCCGCGACGCATCACGCATGGACTTCCGCCTTCGCAAAGACTCACGCGCCTGGAAACTCGGCTTCGAGCCGATCCCGGTCGAGCAGATCGGCCCGCGGATTACCGACCTGCGTCCGCGCCTGCCAGTGCGTCAGCTGATTGAGACGGAGATGATCGTCGAAAGGCCTCCCTTGTTTCGCGCCCGGCGATTCGTGCACCCCGGCATATTGCGCCTGCGGGTGCGCAATGTCGGCGATGAAGCCGACTCCTGCGTCATCCACCTCCACGTGAGCGGTGGACATCTTTCGGACGGGGACCCCATATCGTGCTCGTTGGCCCCATTCGAAACGGTGGAAAGGAAATGTGAACTCTTGGCGGATGCGCAGGCCTTGCGTCTCACCGCGGTCCGCGAGGGTGTGGATGGAGTTGTGGGCGCCCTGGAGGCGGAAGCTACCGACGAAGCCATAACCCCTTGGCCGGCAGCCTTGCGTGTCAGCAAACCGATTCCAGGCATCGGTCGACTGGATACGCTCGACCGGCCGCCCCCAACCGACACACTTCAATGGCACAGAGTGGACGATGCACCCCCGAGAGGGCACTTCTTCAATGTGTACAAGGCACTGAATACGACGGGCGAAGCGGACTCAGCGATCTTCTTCGGCTGCCGCGTGCAATGCGCCGAACCCATGCGCGCGGCCGTGCTGCTTGGTTATGACGGCCCGGTAAAGCTGTTCCTCGACGACACCGCCGTCTTCTACGATCCCGACGGCGCTCCCCCCGCTCAACCGGACCGTGCCGCTCCGGAAATCGACCTGAGCAGGGGCGAACACGAGCTGATCCTTGCACTGAGCGCCGTCAACGGACCGGCATGGGGAATCTTCATGCGCCTAATGCGCACGGACCTGGACAACAACCACGAGGCTGAACTTGCGCCCGTTCTACCGCAAATCCTTTCGGAATAGCAGGTACAAAACAATCAAGAATCATCCCAAGCTTGCCAAGCATGGGATGACCGTTAATGCGAGACATTATGTATGCATGAGACCAATCCATTAAGAGCTACCGGGCACGGTTTGACAAACGAGACCATCCAGCGTGCCATCGACAGCAAAGCCAAGGCGGGCGGCGGAGTCGTTGAAGTACCCGCTGGCGAGTACTGGCTGCACGATGCCGTTCACTTACGTACCGGCGTGCATGTAAAAGGTGAGCCGGGCACAATCTTCAGAAAAGTCCCCAGCGTTCGCAGCCCTATCGTGGACTTTCTGGGATACGGGCATTATGAAATTACCGTGGCTGAACCCGAGAAGTTTCGTGTTGGCATGGGAATCCATGTCATGGACAACGCGGCCATGGGCTTCTACACCACCGTGGCGACCATTGTCGGTATCGAAGGGGAACGACTTTTTCTCGACCGGATGCTTAATCACGACTACACTCCCGATGCCGAAGCCGTTGCCATCAGTGTGTTTTCCCTGGTGGAGGCGGATCGGACAACCGATGCGGGCATCGAGTCCGTCTGCCTGGACGGCACAAGCGGCAAGGAGACATTTCAATTGAACGGATGCCGGGGCGCCGGTGTATTCATCTACCAATCCCGCCGTATAACGGTTCAAGACGTGGAAGTGCGAAATTACCGAGGCGACGGAATCAGTTTTCAGCAGAATACCGATATAATCGTCAAGAACTGTAATGTTCACCACAATGTTGGCGGAGGGATACACCCCGGCAGCGGCACAGTCCGGTATGAATTGGACAACAATCATATCCACGATAATGGCGCGTGCGGCATTTTTTACTGTTTGCGAACGACCCATTCGCTCTGCACGAACAATGTGGTCGAAAACAACGGCCAAGCCGGCATTTCGGTCGGGGAACGCGACACGGACCACGTGCTGTCCGGTAACACTATCCGTAATAACCAAGGTCCGGGCATTCTGTTTCGCGAACCAAGGCGGCGCGGCGGAGATCGTGTGCTCATAGCCGACAACACGATTGCCAGAAACTGCTGGAAAGACGGCACGGCGGAACTCGAGATTGCGGCGGGATTGCACCGGATCCAAGTGAAAGAGAACGACTTCAGCCCCGCGAACCATGCAGCGATCAGCCTGGCAGAAGGCTGTACCGATATTTTTATCGAGAACAATCGGGTTTCCGGTCACGCGCTTCAGCCGCCCGACATAGCGGGCCGGTACGATCTGGCCACCTTTTCCTCGCCAACTGATTTTCCGCCTGTGGGACCATCGGCGCTGCCGGAAGACGGCGCGCGACACCTCAACATCCGGAACACAAACCAATAGCAGATTCGGATATGTTTTTGCACGGATCTGTATTTGGTAGAGAAGGCGTTGTTCCTATATTTAGATAATAATTATTGAGTCCACTCCAAAAAAAACCGGGAAAACGCCATGAACACGCAAACATTCACTACCCTATTCCCCGTTGGCTCGCACTTATGTCGGGAACCCATGCCCGCCATGTCCGAGATGAAACACGACATGGAGCTGTTGAAGAAGCAGGGATTCAACTTGATCAAGATCCAGGAACACTGGATGATCGACGAACCGCGTGAGGGAGAGTACGATTTTTCCCGCTACGAGGAACTTATCGAGTATGCTGCCTCACTGGACCTGGGCATCTATCTCGGGCTGACATGTGAGCAGGCCCCCCACTGGCTTTACGAGAAACACCCGGATTGCCGTATGATTATGCGCAACGGCACCCCAGTTGTCTATGAGTCCCAGACAACTCTGCCCGGCGACGGTAAACCCGGTCCATGCTGCGATCATCCCGGGGCAATGGCGGACCAACTGCGGTTTATACGAAAGCTTGTGAAGACGCTCGGCCGTTTCGAAAACGTGGTTGTGTGGAATACCTGGCAAGAGATAAGCTATTGGGCGGAATCGCTCATTGGCGGCCATGTCTGTTATTGCGCGCACACATTGGCCGCGTACAGAGCATGGCTCCGCCAAGAATACGGTGACCTAGACTCCCTCAATCGAGCTTGGAACAGCCGGTATGCCGAATGGAGCGATATTGTTCCTGACTGCGGCAACCGCGTCACTGTTTCCGCCCAGGAAATCCAATGGCGCACGTTTATGGACAATGTACAGATTGCCAACGTTCTGAAACAGCGTGCCGCGGCAATCCGCGCCGCCGATCCGCTCGACCGGCCGGTGTTCGCCCACAAAGGGGGGCCTGCACTCGCATCGTCAATGGACTGGACCTACGCCCGATGTCAGGATTTCCTTGGCTCGTCCTGTTATCCGGCATGGGGATGCGGTCACGCATGGGACGACCAGAAGACCCGACCGTTTGATAAGCATTACGCCCTGCGCTCCGAAATGCTGGATGCCGTCGCTTACCGTTACGACTATATTCGGTCCGCGAATCCCGGGGCGGGACACGCCGGCGGTGTCCCAGTATGGGCCGCGGAGTTCCAGGGGGGGCCGGTCAGTACCGGTTTTCACAAAGGCCGTGTGCCTTCCGCCGACGATATTCGCCGCTGGATGCTGAGCGCGGTCGGCGCGGGTGTGACCGCAATTTCCTTCTGGGTAACTCGCGCGGAAATAATGGCGGCCGAACAAAACGGGTTCAGCCTGCTGGACAGTATGGGAGACGAAACCCCGCGCCTGAAGGAGGCCGGGCGCATCGGACGGGCGTTGAACGAACATGCCGAACTCTTCGCGCAACCGACACAGCAGCCGGGAGAAGTGGGCATCCTCGTGAACGAAGAAAACTTCCAACTGTGTTCAATACTCACCCAGGGCGGCGACCACCTTGCGTACAGTATGCGCGGCTGGTATCACCACCTTCTAGAATCGAATGTTCCGGTGGATTTTGTAAGTGTACAGCACAATGCTGACGACCTACAGAACTACAAAGCGTTGATTCTCCCCTTCCCCCTTTGTCTTTCTGAGACCGTCGCGGAAAAACTGCGTGCTTACGTTGAGGCCGGTGGCTGCCTCATCAGCGAGGCGGCACCAGGACGAATCAACGAACAGGCGTTCTGCAATCGCGGCGAAATGTCGCCAATACTGGCCAACTTGTTCGGCGTCCGGCAAACCGGTTTTACCATGGTGCGCGAACCGAACGCGGGCGAACGCTGGTCACCGCCGGAACGGACATGGGGCGAGTATTTGGACGCAACAATGCTCGAGGGGGCGGGGCCCCTGGCTGGAGAAAAACTGCGCGCGAATGTCTATGTGCAGACATTCGACTGCCAGGCCGGCGCGGAGCCGGTACTCAAGGCCGGAGATGCGGTGGCCGGCGTACGGCGCACCGTCGGCGACGGCCAGGCGTGGCTGCTGGGCACTTACATCGGTCACAACGGAACCGCCTACCGTGACCCGGCAATTCATGCCGCGGTAAGAGCTCTGCTGACCGCCTGCGGCCTTTCACCGGAGCACAAGGGCAAGCTGATCGTGCGCAAGCGCGTGACGCCAGACAAGGAAGCGTGGATATTCACAAACCCGACCGGCGAAACCGTCACGGAAACAATTGCCTTGCCAAACGGCAGCCAGGTCAGTGACTTGCTGGGCGGTCCCCTGCCGGTCAGCGAAGGCCCGGTTGAGGTGACCGTGGCGCCACTGGACGTCCGAGTCATGATTGTCGAGGGCTAACCCACATGCATTCACCCGTCCCACAAGCCCCACTCGTCCCACAGGTCCCACCCCCCTCACCGCCGCGCGGAACGCGCTTGATACAGGCGCTCGCTGAAGCCGCCTTCTGCCAGGAACGAGTCTTCCAGGCGTCGAATTTGTCGCCGCAACAGAAAGGTCGCCTGGTGGATCAGGCAGATAACGGTGTTGGCGGCAGCTTCGGGGGAGGCTTGGATGTGGGACCGGTAGGACTGGTAGGACGTGTGGGACGTGTGGGACGCGTGGAACTGGTGGCGGATGGCCAGTGCTTCCGGCGAGTTCTTATCCCAAAGGCGCAGGCCGCGTTGACGGAGAAAGTCTTCATAGTCCAGAAGCAGTTCCTCCAGACTTGCCTTGGCCACATTCGTGAGCTTCAGTTCGGTCTTTGCCGACGTTGCCGACGCCATGCTCCCCTCGGCGATGTTTTGTTTACCGCTCCGCGCCGCCTGTACCATCTGATCGTGAGTGCGCGAATATCGATCAATATAAAGATCACAGAACTCAGCCGTCGCATCGTAGACAATCTCCGCTTTCTGATACGACAGCAGGTTGCGATACCCACCATGCGCCCCGATCACACGATTGCCGCTGGCTTCACGAATAATCATAATTTTCTCCCTTTCTCTTTTCTATCTCTTAATTCGTCCCACAGGTCCTACAGGTCCCACGGGTCCCACGGGAAAATACAGTAGCTTATTTATAAGTGCATACAAATGACAGTACCAATAAAAACCCTCACGCCCACCCCCCTCCTCCGCCGTGAGGGCAGTCGCCTGCTGCAAACCGCCAAGCTCGAACTGCACTGCTCTCAGGCCCTCCCTGAAGTCAGCGCCTGCATAATCGCTTCGTCGAGGGACCGTTCCACCACCGCGCTCACGGCGGCTGAAGGCAAGACGGTCGTCGATATCGACGTCCCGGAGGTCCGACAGCCCTGCGAGCTGGTCTGCGAACTTCGCCAAGGTGAAACGGTGCTGGACCGGAAAACCATCCCCTGGCAGCCGCCGCGGCGGTGGACGGTCCACGTTGTCCAGCTTTCACATCACGACGTCGGCTACACCGACTTGGCATCGCATGTCATCCAAGAGCATGATCGCTCGCTTGACGCAATTATCGAGATGGCGGCGGCAACCCGCGATTTCCCGGAGGACGCACGCTTCAGCGCCGTCATCGAACAAGCATGGTCCATCGATCACTTCTTGAACCACGCGCCTCCGGAGCGGCATGCCGCCATGATTGACCTGCTGCGGCGTGGCGACCTCGAAGTAACCGCGCTTTTCGGTAATTTGACCACGGAACTCTGCGGGCACGAACTACTGGCGCGCAGCGTGTACCATGCGTTTCGGTTAAAGCGCAAGCATGGGATCCCTATCGTCTCCGCGGAAAACAACGATATTCCCGGCTTCACCTGGGGGTTATGCCAGGTACTGACTGA
Organism: Minisyncoccota bacterium; assembly: GCA_021734725.1. Classification (GTDB taxonomy): domain Bacteria; phylum Verrucomicrobiota; class Lentisphaeria; order Oligosphaerales; family MVZH01; genus JAIPIM01. The sequence continues at coordinate 9,698 of JAIPIM010000108.1, forward strand.
GGCCGGTATCCGCATGTTCTGCCCGGGGCTGCCCAAGTATTACAACTGGGGCAAAACTGAGGATGTGCCGTCATTCTGGGACGAAACGGCGATTTTCGGGAAGACAAACATGCCCGGCGCATTCTGGTGGGAGGCGCCAAACGGCAAACGGATCCTTTTCTGGAGCAACAACAGCGGTTGCGGAGGTAGTTGCGACCCATCCCTGCCGGGGCTCCCGGAACGGCTCCAAACGTTGGAGCAAAACGACTATCCGTACAGCGTTTTACGCTGGCCGGTCATCGGTGCCGGACGCGATAATTCCCCATACATCGAGGACTACGCGCACACCATTCGCGCATGGAACGAACGATGGGTATCGCCACGCCTGGTTTCCAGCACGAACGCACGCTTTTATGAGGGTATCCTTCCCCAACTTCCAAAAACGTTACCCGTCTTTCGCGGAGACGTACCCGGCCAGGACTACCCGGTCGGCGCGGCTTCGACCGCCGAGGCAACCGCCGTCAACCGCCGCAATCACTCGAATCTTCAAAGTGCTGAAATCCTGGCCTCAGCGGCATCCGAACTGACCGATTACACGTACCAGGCGGATCGACTGTTCAATGCTTGCGAAGAGACTCTGTGGCATGACGAGCATACCTGGGGGCACCACTTCCCGGCCGGCCCGACCGCATGCGCATCGGAACTTGAAAAAGCGGTCCACGCCCACCGTGCCGCGGCATTGGCACACGATGTCAGCAACAAAGCCATGGCTCGCATAGCCGATGCAATCCACCTCGACACCTCGGATATCCACCTGGTCGTGTTCAACCCCCTCCCCCACCAACGGTCCGGCCCGGTAACCGCGCCGCTGCGCGAACTCGATAACTGCGGCAGCACGATGATGCGTACCGAAAAGGGTACCCTTCGCGGGGCGCTGCTGCATGATCGCTGGCATGTAAACCCGCCACTGGAGATTGTTGAAGGCAACTTTGACCTGGTCGATGTGGATACGGGCGAAGAGGTGCCCTATCAACTTCAGGACATCGACTCCCCGCTCGGTCCGCAACTTTATGCGGCACAGCGCCTGGGACTGGGCTCGGGAGGCAAACGGTATGGCGGACTCTTCGAAAATCCGCGGGGGGTCAAACGGGATATCCTGTTCCATGCCGAGCACGTGCCCGCACTCGGATACCGCATCTATCGGCTCCGCCCCGGAAACGACCAACCCGAGTTCCCAGTGCAAGTGTCCGCCGACAAGCACACACTCGAAAACGATTTTTACCGGCTCGAATTAACCCCGGATACCGGGTTCGTGAGAAGTCTCGTTGACATGGAAAGCGGACGGGAGGTAATTGCCAACAACGCAAGCCACCCCTTCGGGGCGATTGTCGTGCGAACGCCGCGGGGCGCCGATGAAACGTGCATGTTTAAGGGTATCGAATCCGTTGCCGCGGGGCCGCTGGCCGCGACCCTGCGCGCCGTTTTTGCCGCCTGTGGTCATCCGCGGATCGAAGTGACTTATACTCTGCATGCCCGCGAAAAACGCGTGGACGTCGCCATCGGAATGGTCAAGGACCCCACCCCCTTGCTCGAAACCTACGCCGTTTTCCCCTTCGCGCTGCCGCAC
>JAIPIM010000109.1 GCA_021734725.1 Minisyncoccota bacterium
GTGCGTGAGATCAACAACTTACAGCCGTAAGCCGGACGCGGGCGTACTGACGTACGTCAAGGTCGGCGGCGGCTGTAAGTTGTTGAGATTGCGTGCAATGGCACCTCGCAGTAGATGGCTCATGAATTATTCAGGCTAGAGTCCCAGTGTGTTGACGTGACGTTTTTTTTGAGCCCCTCGTCGAAAAGAAGCAAAAAGAAAAGGAAGGCAGACAACCAGCATGAAGATTCTTGAAGAAGCATGGAAAGACCGTGAAGGCCCAGCCGTTCTCTCAACCGTAGACGGCGACGGACGCCCGAATGCAATCTACGTTGGCGAGATCCAATACGAGCCGGAACTGGGATTCGTTGTTGCAGACAATTTCTTCCACAAGACACGCGCGAACATCAAGAACGACAGTCACGGTTCGATCCTTTTTATTACCAACGACCGCAAAGCCTACCAGGCAAAGGGCCCCCTCGCCTACCACACCGACGGCCCGGTCTATGACCGCATGCAGCAATGGCACAACAGTGATCTTCCGGGTGTCGCCGCCACGGTCTTGCAGGTCACGGAACTGTTCTCGGGCGCGGAACAGCTGTTTTAGGAACTGACCGATAACAAACCAAGGAATTGCTCCAATGAACATCGCCGTAACCGCTAAAGGTAAAACACTTGATGACCATATCGATCCACGGTTTGGCCGCTGCCCCTTTTTTCTGGTCATCGATACTGACACTCTGGACACGGAAGCCGTCGAGAATCCGAACACGGCATTGGGCGGTGGCGCGGGTATTCAATCAGGTCAACTGATGGCGGAACGTGACGTGAAAGCGGTGCTGACCGGCAACTGCGGCCCCAATGCCTACCAGACCTTGGAGGCCGCGGGGATCGAGGTTGTTGTCGGTGTCAGCGGCACGGTCCGCGATGCTGTCGACCAGTTCAACGCAGGCACCCTCTCCTCCACGCGGGCCGCGAATGTCGGCAGTCACTTCGGCATGGGCGCGAATGCCCCCGCCTCTCCGGCACCCGGTTTGGGAACAGGCCCCGGCGGCGGTCGCGGTATGGGTATGGGCGGTGGCCGCGGTATGGGTATGGGACGCGGCGGAGGGATGGGACGCATGGCGGCCCCCGCGCCACCCGTGTCTTCAGACGGCGCGACCGGAGACGAGCTCGGTACGCTCAAAACCGAAGCCCAAAATCTCGAAAACCAGCTGGAAACCGTAAAAGAGCGAATCGCGCAAATGGAAAGCGGCGCGCGAGGTCGTCAATTGGTCGCCGTCGTGGACCGTGAAACGTGTACGGGGTGCGGCATTTGCGCAGACATTTGCCCAGTCAATGCCATCGCCATCAACACCGTCGCCGAGATTGACGTCGATACATGCACCGGCTGCGGCCAGTGCGTAGCGGAGTGCCCGCGGGACGCGCTCATGCTGAAGCGCGCATGAGCGGCGGTTGGTTGCTTTTCGTGCCGGACCTGACAAAATCGGGCGGTCGTCCCGAGTGCATCGTTCCGTACCCGTCGCACGCGGCGTGGACAACGGGGGTTGTGTTGCGGTTCCTGATCACGCCGCAGGTTATCCGGCCGGATACTGCGCCGCTAACAGGTGTATTAGCAGGTCTGAGGCCCGCCCTGCTTTACAGTGATTTGCAAGGCGAGGATTGTAGCCGGCCTTTCGGACTTCGCCGATCATTCAGACTTCCCACCCTTCGCCGCGTAATACGTGTCGTCATGCATGCTGCGTGTACCTATTCGCCCGCTGCGGGAAAGCTTGCCCAGATATTTGGACACTTCGTTCAGGTGCATGCCGAACACATCCGCGATCTGCCGGGCCGTGCACGGACGCCGCTGAAGCATCTCCATAATGGTCTCTTCGGTTGCCGCAATGTGCGCCGATTTATCCAAGGGAAACTCCGCAATAATCTTGGCGGGCGGATGAAACAGGTCCGTGAGTTGCTCCATTCGCTCCCGCGATAAGGGTTGCACAAAATCCTCGGCGGGCGGACGCACAGCCGTGTTCAGATGAACTTCGTCGGGCTCGATCGTCTTCACCAGCTCGGCGATCCGTTCAACGTCACGGGAAGCCGCGTTCATGCCCTCAATGAGAAAAACTTCAATCCACAGCTTGCCGGAGAACTCTTTTCTGAACACCCGCTGCCCGGCGACAACCCGATCCAGATCCAGGTCCTCATGGGGCCGATTGACCTGCTCGAACGAAACGGAATCCCACGCACTCAGCGATAACTTCACGATGTCCGCGTTCGCCGCGGATTCTCGCACTTCGGGCATCCAGAACAGGGTCCCGTTGGACAGCAGAACAACGGGTATCGAACTGTTCTCATGCACGTATTCGATTATCTCGCCAAAGCCACTGTTCAACGTAGGCTCACCCGACCCCGACAAGGTGATGTAGTCTGCTTCCCCGCCCTCGCCCAGCCAGGTCTTAATCTCACCTTGAACGTCAGCGACAGGAACATACGCGTCGCGCGTGACCGTCTTGACCGTTGTCCGCCCCAATTGGCAAAAAACACAGTCCAACGTGCACGTTTTGTATGGAGTCAGGTCAACCCCCAACGAGCGGCCCAGACGACGCGACGGCACCGGTCCAAACAGATAGTTGTAGTGTTTTCCTGGAGTAGTCATGACAGTCCTTCTTTTTAAATGTACATACCGCACACCGTCCGGATGTATCGTGTCGCTTTTTCCCGCCCGGCACATCGTCACGCTTACTGTGCATAATCCACGCCAATTCTCATTATAATTTAACAGTGCCCTCCGCCGCAACGAACAAACCACATTGCACGAAACAAAAACACTGGCAGATTCAATGTTAGATTCTTGCAATCTGCAAGTTTCGAAACACAACCCCCGCCATTTTGCACGCATTTTAAATCTGCCGGTCGGCCCTTTAACTCCGTGACATGATTCTCTTTCGTACTATAGTTTGACCCCATGCAAAAAGGGTTGTGCTGCTTGTCCCCAAAGGGGACTCACATGCTGAGCGAAGGGCCGAAGTCCCTGGTAATCAACGTTTGTCATATTATATATTTTCGCATGGGGTCTAGTTTGTGGAGACTATTCTCCTGACGATTATTTACTTAACCTCACTTACGACAACGACTTATGAACGACCAGCTACTGACAAGATTGAAGGAAGATTTCGAACGCTTCCTTGACACATTCCGAACCGACGGCAAAAAGCTTCCGCCCTTGCTGCAATTGAAAGCCGATCACTCCTACTGCGTTGCACAAGAGGCACGGGCTATCGGTAAAGACCTTCACTGGCCCGAGCCGGAACAAAACACCGCTGAAGCCTTAGGGTTACTGCATGATTGCGGACGTTTTCCACAGTTTGCCGACTCCGGCACGTTCTCCGATTCCGACTCCGTCGACCATGGGGAACTGGGATGGTTAACGGTGCGACAGACGGAACTTCTGAAGTCTATCACACAATCTGAGCGGTCCGCCATTTTGAACGGCATTCGGTACCACAACCGACGCCACATTCCCGCTTCCATTGCGCCATGTGACCTACCCTGGGTTCGACTCATACGCGACGCTGACAAGCTCGATATTTTCAGGGTGGTTCTCGAGGGACTTGAGCTTAACGGTTTCAAGGACCTGCCGACCATGCTTCCCAACATCAGCCTGGACCGATCCCCTTCGCCAACAATCATCCGAGACATCCAACGCCATAACAGTGGCGCCATGCATAACATCAAGTCACTGGGGGATTTTCTGCTGATGCAAATGTCGTGGATCTATGACATTAACTATGCGCCAACGGTCCAGGCGATCATTGACCGGCGCATTCTGACCCGATTGGCACGCCACATAGACAGCAATGCAGAGAGCAAAAAACTGATCGATGACATTCGCCGAACGGCGGACGAGCAAGCCCGGGAGCCAAGTACGTCCTGAGCCGCCGACTTTGATCGCCCTATTTCGCCGCGACACTCGTTTCCGCCCCAGTCTTGAATGTGGCGCGAGACATACGGCGGAGTTGATAGGACGTAAACAGAATAACAAGCGCACCCAGCACCCACCCCATGGCGGCGCCGGTACTGAACTGAAGTTGCATGAACGAACGTTCGAAAATGTCCATCCCAACCGTGCGGGTCGCGCCGTTCGGTCCCCCTCCCGTCATGGCCAAGATGAAATTGGTACCACCTTTGAACGCGCCAATCACCGCACCTATCAATTGGATCAAGATGAGAAACTTGACACGCGGCAGAGTAATGTAGGCCAGCCGCTGAAGCACGCTGGCGCCGTCGATGGTGGCGGGTTCAATCAGCTCTTCCGGTACGGTCTTGAGGGCAGCCAAATAGATAATACATCCCGGTCCTGCCGTAGCCCAGACCATTGGAATCACACAGCACACCATGGCCATACCCGGATCTTCGATCCATCCGAGCGGTTCTATTTGAAACTGGCCGATAAACCCCTGAAGATAATTCCAGAGTCCCATCACCCCCGATACTTTGTCGGGATCGAGACCTTTGGCCTCAATGACAAGATCACTGGGGCCAATGAATGCTTCGAGCAACGGGAAGAGCGTGGCGCTCAGCAATGCCAGCCCAAACAGAAAGACCGCAGTCCGTACCGCCCAGCTCAGTTCTTTAAGCTTTAACGCACTGGCTAGAACCAACCAGATTAATGCGAGCCAGGCACCGAGAGCCAGAAGCCGCAGCAGCGTCGCCGCAACCGGCCCAAAACTGTTCACCGACATAATGATCTGGTTCAGGAAACCGGACTCGGACGGCTCGTACAGTTGTCGCCAAAGAAAGACCATAATGATACCGCTGACGATTGTCGGCAGATAGAAAATAGTTCGAAACACATATTTTGATACAGTGCCCGGCACTTCGTCGAGCAGAACGGCCACCAGGATTGGCGGCCAAAACCCTAGCCCTACAACCAGTAGAACATAATAGAATGTACGCCCGATAGACCGCCAGAAACGTATGTCATACAGAACGGTTGCAAAGTTGTCCAGTCCGACAAATGTCGAGTTAATGGCAAACTGATAATCGAAAAGTGCAAGCGGAGCACCAAGGATTAGGGGTAAATATTTGATCACGAACACAAGGGCCAGCGCTGGAAAAAGGAGCAGGTAAGCCTTGGCAAATCTGTGAATTGGAGGACGTTTCCCCAGTTCGGCCTCGGCCCGGGTGAAGGCACGCCAAGCCCAGCTGATAGAGCCGACAAAGAGCCCGACGATGAGAAGAAGAAGCAAGCCGCCGAACGTCCGACGTTGCTTCCATTCTTCAGGGGTGAGTTTCCCCAGCATAAATTTGTTGACTCGTGCCGCCGCAATGTCGAGCTGTTCCTTAATCCGCTTCAGGGCCTCGTCTTTCGGCAGGTCCAGTAACTCGGGACGATTCAACGCCCAGTTGATCGGAACCGAGACACGCTCATAAATCATCTGCGTATTTTTTCCATAAGGTTCCGGGACGCCTGCTTTCTGGGCGGCCCGAACGGCATTCACCCATTCTTCCGGCACTTTTTTCAATACGTCGTCGTAACCGAACTTCTCGAGCTTGTCTGGATCCAGGAAACGGCCGTAGCCATGATCGACCATCATCCTGGTCTTCATGCGCTGAGCTTCTTCCCCCGTACTATATAGAATGTACCGCATCGTACCCAATTGCTGCTCAGGAGTCCCGTCGGCAAAGACTCCCATCATTGTACAGTTCAATTCTCCGCCACGCTTGCCGCTGGGAGCGACCGGGGTTGGCGCCACCCCCGTCGTGGCCGGGTTGATGCTCTGCCCGCGGTCAAACGACAGATACGTGAATCGCATGCCGATTTCCCCGCGCTGCCACTTCAGGTTGACCTCCCCGCCACCCATGGGAGAGTATGCCACGCCTTGATAGGTCTCGCCGTCAGCAGTGAACTTGCCCTTGGACAGCTTAAGAACGTAGTAAATCGTTTCGGCCGCATCCACTGTATTGAAGGCCGCCTCCCACTCACCCTCTTCATTCTGCCGCAAATATCGGACCCCGTTTGAAACCATGAAGTTGTATACCGAATAGCTGACCGTAGGGCCCCGTCCGAAGTAGAAACCGTATTTGTTGGGAAGCTGTTTGATTGCCCGCGAATATTCAAGGAATTCCTCCCAGTCCTGGGGCGCCCGCTCCGGATCGAGTCCAGCCTCCTTGAATACGTCTTTCCGGTAAATCAGGGCATTGGCCAGCGTCGACGTGGGCATCGCCCATACATGTTTGCCCTTTGGCAGTCCCTCGCGCTGTTCGGCTTCACGATAAATGACTGGCCAGACAGGACCGACCACATTCGACTTGAAAAACTCCACCGCTGCCTCGATTTCCTCATCCGAGGGATCGGCCAACCATTTGTTGTTGTCGTCAGCCTGGCGTGTCTTGGGATTGTCGCTGTGAATACGCGCGTACAACTCCTCCAGCGGCGCCAGAAAACCGTGGTTGATGTACGTCGATGACTGCCGGAAGTTGACGTAAATTCCGTGCGGCGGCATCCCCGTGGCAATGGCCATCAGCGGCCCTTCGTCCATGCCCCCCCGAATCGACAGCATGTGAAATGGCTCAAGCTTATATTGCGGGAATTTCCGGGTGAACTCACGAATGCGCATTCGTCCAATCTTGGCGGTCACACCGGAACTGGAGGCCCGCGGCAAACCCATAATCCGCAAAACCGTCTTTTCGTCTTCAGCTGCTGCTGAGCGTGCCGGAACCGGCAGCAAAACAAGGGCTCCCATGCAAGCCAAGAGAAACGTTTGAACTACCAAGCGGAAAATCTTTTGAACCGACGTTTTTGCGGGTGAGCAAGCAGAGAAAAAAAGCATGTTTACTGGCCTCAAAACAGACACATTAAGAAGAAGTCGAAAACGGTAATATACCCCGAAAATGCTTATGTGAATCAGGAACCTGCAAATCCTTCAAGCTTTCCTGAATCCGTATAAACGATCAAACACTTTTTGCCAAATTTCTCACGGATTCAGGGCTTCGGCGTTTCTTCCCAATACTTCTCGATGCATTCCCGGCAGATTTTCCCTTCCCCACACGTCCTCAGGAATTGGCGGAATTCATCCAGCAAATGCTCACCTTCGGATCCCGATTGTCGCGTAAATGCCAGGAAACAGACAATGCGCTCCAGCGCATCCTCCGCAATGGCATGTTCCATACCGCATGCCACGTCCGTGGCCTGCGAAGCTTCGAGTCCGAGAATATCCCGCAGGAAATCCACCAGAATTCGATGCCGCATGATCAGTGGCCTGACCTGCTCAACCCCTTCGGGGGTAAGCGTGACAGCTTCGTATGGCTCATAATTGATCAATTCCTTTGCGGCAAGACTCTTAAGTGCTGCGGTAACGGTCGACTTCGCAACCTTCTGCTCGCGCGCAATGTCACGTGGGCGCGCGACACGTTTCTCACATTCGAGCCGATAGACAGCAGTCAGGTAATCCTCAAGCGTGGCACTTAATTCCTGAGTCATACGCGTCATCCTTACGTATTTGATATTGTTCACGACATCTAACACTATATGTACGGTAAAAATAAAGCAAACGGTACTGGGGGACCCCAGAACCAGGGGGGGCGAACGAAACCCGCATTGCTTTGTGGGCTTGACAATTCTTTTGCCTGCCCCTATTATGTTATTATGAGATGTGCCGTACAGCATTAGCCTGCGGCGGGGAACCATGTAGTTTGGATGGCAGTAACGGGAGCAGTGGATGTCTAAATTAACTTGCATTCATGGATTAAATAAAGGGGATGAATTTCCGGTGCACGAGGGCAAGAACGTCATAGGAAGAGCCTCAGATGCAGGTATTGTTTTGTTTGATAAGAAGTGTTCTCGCAATCACTGCATGATCGTTAAGAAGGGCAACCATTACAGCATCGCGGATTGCGACAGTACCAATGGGACCAAGTTGAACGGAAAAACAATCGGTTCGAATGCCAAAACGTGCAAATTCGGCGATAAAATTCGCATTGGAAAGACGGTTTTGATACTCAGCGACAAGGCCATTGGTAATTTTGTCCAACAAACGGCGTCCGATGTCGCCGCTGACCTTCAGAAAAGGAAATACGGGACATTGCTCTCTGCGGCGGCTGTCGGTGTCCAACGGTCTCATAATGATCACAACGAAGACCACCACGGGGGCGGATTCGTTGCGAAACTGAAGTCGCTTCTACAAAAGCGGGTTTGGTAAGAAACGGCTGCAACAGCATACGCAAAATGGACCTGACACCTTTTCGCGTCGGGGCTAAATGAGCTGTTCTCTCACTCCTTCGTCGAGTTCCATTTTTGCTCTTTCCTGGAGTTTCGCGTCGAAACTTTCCAAGACATTCTGCTGTTTTTCCCGAAGCAACTGTTGTTCGCTCTGGTCGTAATGTTCCTCCACCGTTTCCTGATCGGGCGGTGTAACCCCAGCCAGAAAGAGGAGCGTCGCCCCATCGCCTATACGCAATGGTTCCACGAGCGTACCGGCGGAATGCTCTGGCACGGTGTCCGAGATAAGACGAGCGTTTGGCGTGCCCCATGGCAACGCACTGAGGCTAAACTCAGGGACCGCCTCAAACGGATACGGTTCCGCGGCTGCTTCAAATTCTTTCCCGGCCACCAGTCCTTGTTCTATCTCATGATATGCCTGCTCGGCTTTCTCGCGGGCAAGTTCCCGTGCCTTTTCGCGACGTAATTTTGTCTGGATTGCCTGAACGTAGGCAGGTGCGGCAGTCAGATCTGGAAGTTCAGCGGACTGTTCGGCCAACCAACATGCAACGTAACGTTTATCCACCCCTTCAATGACTCGGGACAAGGGATCGTGCCTCGTCAATGCATAGGCGTTGCGTGACGCACTCCGGCTGGACTCAAAAACGGCGAGTGCGCTGTTCTCGGTAAACCACGGGGTATCCTGCCACGCCAAGTCTTTTTTCTCGGCCATTGCGGCAAACATCTGAGCGGGAGGAACATCCTCCGCAGCCTCTTCGTCTTCTCCGGTAGTCATTGTTTCATAAACACTGTACGAGAATGCATCAGCAGCCTCCCATGCCAGCTCCCGGGCCCGCTTATTGGCAAGCTCTTTCCGAATACTGTCCGCGGCCTCCTCCAATGACACTCCGGGTTTCTTGGCCTCCAGCTTTATCAGATGATACCCGAATTGCGTTTCGATTACATCACTGACTTCGCCGGGTTCCAGCGAGAATGCCACCTCACTGAATGGCTCGACCATACGATCCTTTGTGAAATAACCCAGGTCACCGCCTCGTTGAGCCGACCCGGGATCTTCCGACACTTCTTCCGCCAGTTCGGCAAACTCCGCACCGGCTTCAATTTTTTTCTGTACTTCCCTCAGTCTTGCTTTGATATCATCCCTGGCGTCAGCGTCTGCCTCATCCGGCACGCGGAGTAAGATGTGCCGGGCTCGCACTTGCGGAGCATACTCACCACTGTTTTGATTGTAATATGCCTGGACAGCCTCGACGCCGATCGGTTCGACATCATCCATGTACTCCGCCGGGTCAAAAGCAACAACCCTCACACGTTTCTTGGCAGGAACAAAGAACGGTTGCACATCGGATGTAACCACATTACGCAAGTCCTCGTCATTCATTGCTGCAAGGTGATCAGGCAAACCCTTTTTCAAAACCCCCGACGCAAACTGCTCAATGATTTCGTCCGGTGTCAACCCATTCTCGATATAGACACGGAACGGTTCGACACGCTCCCGCCAAAATGTGCGCACTTGTTGGAGCACAAGCTGGTCCTTCAGCATGTCACGCACCTCAGCGGTCAATGCAGTCGGCTTTTCCCCCGGCATCGTCTCCAGCCATGCCGCCAGGTAAAAAACTCCGTCTTCGGGTACAATTCTGGAAAAAGGATCTTCCTCCGTGACCATATAAGCGGCTTCGGAAAGTCTGGCTTTCTGGCCGATATTGGGTATTTCACCCTGGCGAGTGAACAACCCGCTGTCAACCGTCGGCACACCAACGGCATCACTTGCCTCTTTTAAAATATCGGCAGCTGCTTTCGTCGGTTGTTCCTTGTACAATGCCATTACCCGTGTGATCAATGTGCGCGCCTGCTCAAGTGCCTTTGTACGTGCCTGCCGCTTTTTTAATGTTGCTACAATGTCATCGCGGACCGCGTCAAGCGCTTTGCCCTCAAACGTCTCGGAATGCTCCTCGAAATATGCCTGCACATCGTCGTCTTTAACGGTCGCGTCATCGATCCACTCCTCGAAAGAAACAGTGGCCACTCGCACACGTTTCTGATCAGGCAGTCGCAACTCGTCCTTGTGCTTCTCGTAATACGCTTCGAGTGTCTGCTCGTCCGGAACCAGCGACACAGCGTCCATATAATCGGCCGACCTGAACACAGCCTGCCTGACGTCGTACCTGGTATAATTCTTCTCCACCGCCGCCTTCACTTCGGTCGGAGAGACATACACGGAACTCACCACTTCTCTCTGTAAGCGGCTGACCACGATGTTGTGGCGCACCATTGCCAGCAATTGTTGTTCAGTTAACCCGAGCCGCGGAAGTTGGTACTGGACAAACATGGCATATTGCGTTGCCCCTGACTCACCGTTTTGCCCAAACATACCGACCAATGCCTGCTGAAGCTCCTGAACCCCCACCTTATCCAGTCCGCGCCGACGCGCCTCATGCAGCATCCGCAACCTTTGGAATGCCTGATCGAGCATATACTGTTTGAACTCTCTGCTCTTGGGAGGCGGCTGCTGACGCATCAGGTAGTACATCAGTTCCATTTCCTGCAGTTGTACGGCCACATCCGCAATTGTCAGTGGCTCGCCAAACATCCTGCCGATCACTCGCTGCCCGCGTCCTTTATCGCCGAAAAGGTTGCTGCCGGGCCCCCAGAGGAAAACAAATGGAATGACGATAATCAGACCAATAATGAGGATTGCGATACGCCCGTGCCGTTCACAAATCCGATTTACTTTCGAGATGAACATACGCTTCAAATCCTTTTCTTTATGTTGGCGCTCCCAAAGTTTAATAAAATAAGTGTGCGAGGTCGTTTGACAAGACGACTGAGCGAACACCGCGAAAAGTCCGTGTGCGACAGAAAGATCTATCCGCTTTCCCGAAGGTGGCGATTACGCGACTGGCGCAGCGCGGAACGCTGAAAAATATAGGCAAGGTGAGGAACGTGCCTTCCCTGAGCCAACCAGCGCTGCTCGAAATCCGTCCGCAGACCGGCCAGATCCTTTAACGACGCCTGCTCTTCATCTTCCGTATAAAAACGTAACTTGCCAATGACGTGACGCATGTGCCGCAGGTAGTCTGCGTCATCGGTCGCAACGTGGACAACAGAGCCG
>JAIPIM010000110.1 GCA_021734725.1 Minisyncoccota bacterium
CGCAGAAAGGAATCCGATGTCATGAGAGACGACGTCCTTCATTGGCTGGAAGGCCGGCCGACTGGGAAACGGCCTTCCAAGGAGAGCCTGAATCATCCCGGGATTCTTTCTTTGGTTTCCGGGCGTGATCCATTCACGGAGACACCGGGGGCCTTTCTTCGTGCCTACGAAGCATTGGGGATTGACATCATCAACATGATTCCGCAAGAAAACGCCCCTCCGCAGGTTGAACCGGGCAAGGTTGTCTGGAAACATGGAGGCCGGGTTCAGGAGTCCTACCTTGGCGTGTACAACACAACATCGCGAGTCACGTTTCCTTTCTCTACTGTTGAGGAGTTCTGGAACGCTGATGTTGCCTCACTGCGCTACGACGACCTCGACCTTCCGGGGGCGCAATATCTCATGCCGTGTACGCCGGCAGCCATTGATTGCAAGGATTCCCTTGCCGGGCGTGTCGGCGTGTACTATTATCAATTGTATACCACGCTTTTCATGTGGGCTGTGGAAGCGCTGGGCTGGGAAGTCTTCATGCTGGCGGCAGCCACGGAGCCCGAGAGGTTTGACAAGCATTTTCTGAGGCCGATGTTCGAAAAAACCAAGCGGTTTGTAACGATGTTGTCCAAGCTGGACACTCCGTGGGTATGGTGTCATGACGACATTGCCATGGCCACCGGTCCTATTTTCGGGCCGGATTGGTACGATGCATACATTTTCCCGCGCTACAGGGAGTTGTGGAAGATCCCGCACGCCCATGGAAAGAAGGTGTTTTTTGTGGCTGACGGCAAGCTGGACTGGGCACTGGAACCTCTACGGGAAAGTGGTTGTGACGGTATCATGTTCGAATCACCCGCGACCTGTCTGGAAGCCGTCACGGATATCTGGGGGGACGCGCTTTTTGTTGGCGGGATTGACGCGCACGTGTTGACCGGCGGGGATCCGGAAGGCGTGCGTTGTCATGTGACGGATGTGTGTCGCAAGGCCTGTGATTACCGGGGCTTTGCGCTGTGCTGTTCCGGGGGACTGGTGGGGAATATGCCGTTGCGGAACGTGGAGGCTTACTTTGATGCGCGTGCCGAGTATGGCTACACGCGGGCTGATTGGAGAACCTGCGCGCGTTGAGCGTTGACGCACCGGTAAACTGTTGAATCTTATTCCGAGCGTAGAGCGTCGATGGGGTTTACCGCGGCCGCGGTATGGGCGGGCCAGAGTCCAAAGACCATGCCAACCGCGACCGACACGCCGAGCCCCAGCACGACGCTCCAGAGGGGGATAGTGACGGGCATGCGTGCATAGGTATTGACGGTGTAAGCGACAGCGAAGCCCATGCCGATACCGATGAGGCCCCCCAGACCGGTGAGAGTCATTGCTTCCACCAGGAATTGCAGCAGGATATCCCTTCGACAAGCCCCCAGGGCTCGGCGCATTCCTATTTCTTTCCGTCGTTCCGACACGTTAGCCAGCATGATATTCATGATTCCGATTCCGCCGACGAGCAGTGAAATACCGGCAATGGCACTCATCACAATAGTGAACATTTTCTGAGTCGACTCTTTTTGCCTCAGAAGGGCCAGCGGTACAACAATTTCGTAATCTTTCTTTGGGTGTGTATGCAGCAGGTAGTTGCTCAGGCGATTTTTCAACGGCATGACGTGGTTTTCCGACAGTGCCTGGATAATGGCCGCGTCGATTTCAACATGGATCAGTCCAGTTCCGTTTTGTGCGGGTTGCACATCACCAAAGATCACTCGTGCGGTATTCAGTGGGATGAATACGTGATCATTGATCAGGTCATCCGAGCCGACGGCGGTCAACTCTGCTTTATTTTCCACAATACCAACGACCCGGAACCACTGTCCGCCGATGAGAAGTCGCTGTCGGAGAGGATCCGTGAACGCGAACAGGGTGCGTACGGCATTGCGTCCGAGGACGCAGACTCGGCGGTGCTCGGCACCGTCCAGGGGCTGCAGGAAGCGTCCTCTGAGAATGGTGGTACGGGTAACGGCGAGGTAATCGTGCTCCGTGGCGATCACAGGTACGGAAATGGATTTATCCTGCAATGTACTGAGCTTGTACCGTTTGCTGCGCACACCCGCTGTTCGTCGCACGTTGGCGAATGTTTTTGTCACATGGTGCAGATCACGAGCCTTCAAGCCATAGGCTTGGTATGGAACAGATTCTGTTTCGCTGTTGGCTGTCGGTGTGGTGCCGGCGGGTTGTACAGAGCGCACGATTATATTGTCTACGCCCATGGATTTGATCCGGCTCAACGATTCTCGTTTTGCACCTTCGCTGATCGCGAGCATGGATACTACGGAGGCGACCCCGAACATGACGCCGAGTGCTGCCATTCCGGTACGGACCTTATGCAATGAAAGGTCCAGCAGCGCGGTTCGTATGGTCTGGTAGACATTCAGCATAGCAGCATGCCATCATGGATCGTCATTACGCGTTTAACATGTTTACGGTATTCCGGAGCGTGTGTTACAAAAATGACGGTTCTACCATTGTCCACTAACTCATCGAAGATTGTCAGGATTCCTTTTCCTGTCTTCTCATCCAGATTTCCGGTGGGTTCGTCGGCCAGTATAATTTGCGGATCATTGGCCAGGGCCCTGGCAATGGCCGTGCGTTGCATTTCGCCGCCTGACAGCTGGTTCGGCTTATGGTCAAAGCGTTGGCCGAGCCCAACGCGTTCGGCAAGTTCACGTGCGCGATCCGGCCGTTCATGGCGGGGACGGCTGTGATAGACCATGGGGACTTCGATGTTTCCCAGAACGTCATACTGGGGGAAGAGATTGAACGTCTGGAACACAAAGCCGATTTTTGTGTTACGGTGTCGCGCCAGTTCCACATCCTCCAGGCGACTCACGTCCTCTCCATCCAGCATGTACTGGCCGGCATCCAGGACATCCAGCAGTCCGAGGATATTGAGCAGGGAACTTTTTCCTGACCCGGACGGCCCCATAATGGCAACATAGTCGCCGCGATGGATCGTCAGGGAGACTCCCTTAAGCACTTCGAGGCGACGAGGACCTATCAGGTAGGATTTATGTATATTTCTGAGTTCGACAATAGGCGATGGCATAGGACCTGGACTGTTGGAACCGAAGCATTCGTTTAAATCGAAACGCCCAGGGTTTCGTGGCTGTAACTGCGGGAGTGGCTATTGGCGACTCAGTTTTCCTTCAGCCTTTGCTGGGCGTTTCGGGTTGATAGAGCCATACCTTGTCCCCTTCTTTCAGACCTGCCGTGATTTCCACAAAATCGTCATTCAGTTTACCTGTACTTACCGTCTGTACGGCAGGTCCTTTCGGTGTCTGGATATAACAGATTGTTTCGCCTTCATTGTTGAACACGGCTTCAATGGGCACGGTCAGCACATTTTCCAGGCGATCCGCCATGAGGGTAACGCGCGCCGTCATGCCACTGACCATGCGCTTATCCGATCCATCCATCTGTACGACGGCGCTGTATACCTTGGGACTCGCTGGAACACTGGGGTTACGCGGGCGTGAAACAGTGCTGATGCTGTTGAGTTTACCGTTGAATGTTTCTCCGGGGATCGCGTCAATTGTGATGGCGGCATCCGCCCCTGGTTTCAGGCGCCCCCTGTATTGTTCGCCGACGGGAACGTCGACTACGAATTTACTGAAATCCGGAATGGTCATCAAGGCAATATCCGGACGCGCGTGCATTTGTCCGCCTGGCTTGAGTTGGCGGCGGACGTACTGAGAATACCCGGGTTGTCCCGGGTTGCCGTACAGAACGACACCGTCAACCGGCGCGGTTACGATGCAGTGTTCGAGTTTACTTTCGGTATCGGCAATACGCTCTTGGAATTTCTTGATAGTTTCTTGCCCCGTGCGAATTTTTGATTCATACTTTTCTTCATCGGCTTCCGCGATGCGCTGGGCGTTTTTGTAATCCTTTTCTGCTTTTTCAACCTTTTCCCGGTATTCGGTCAGTTTTTCGGGGTAGTTTTTTTCCTTAAACTCTTTATAGGCATTGTAGGCAGTGTTGACTTGTTCCCGTGCTTTTTCCAGTTGTTCCCGTGCTTTCTCCACTTTGTCCTGCAAGCTTTTCGATTTCTGGTCATTATCGAAGCTGGAGCCCGGCGCCGCCACCTGAGCAGCCTCCAAAGCCTCCTTTGCTTTATTGTATGCGGACTGGGCGGCGGTAATTTTGTCGAGGAGTTCCGCGCGTTTGTTCAAGGCCTGGGTTGAGCGATATTCGCGCAACGCTTCCTTCGCAAGTTCCACCTGGTCGGCGGCCTTGCCGATTTCCCGTTGATTAATTTCCTGATAGTATGCGAGGTCGTCGCGTGCCATTTGGATGTCGTTTTCGATGTCTTCGATTTTCGATTTATGTTGGTCGATCTGCTCAAGATAAGGTTGCCGGTCGAACTCAATCAGGCGGGTGCCCGCTGACACTTGGGAATTTTCTTCTATCACCCAACTGACCGTGACGCGCTGAAGGACAGCGGGTGCCGTGATCTCATGGTTTTTGACGGCGCGCAGGGACCCCACTTCCGTCACTGAGATTTCCAGAGGTGCCCGTTTGACGGTATATGTCTGATCCGCGGTGGTGGTTTGCTCGCTGGATACGTGCAGGAAAGGGAGGATTTTGTATACGCGGTCTGACCACTTCCACAGCGCCAATGTGCCACTGCCAAGCACTGCGACCAGAACCACTAATGTTATGAGATGTTTACGGTGCATGTTTGATGGGGCGGGTACGCGTTACTCACTCGTATCGTCTTCGCCATTAGTCAATACGCCATCCATTTCAAGAGGTTCCAAACCGCTGCCTGGCTTGTGAACGCGCGCTGTATTGGGGCGCCCTTCGGGTAGAATATGGACCCTCAGGAAGAAAATTAGATGCGTTCTACTTTGTTCGTCACGCCGACTCTTGAAGAGGTTCCCGAGGATGGGAATTTTACCGAGTCCTGGAATTTCGCGGTTTGTCTGCCGCGATTCCTGTTGAAGAAGGCCGCCGATGGTTATAATCTCGCCGTCACGCATGCGGAGGGTCGCCTGTACTTGGCGCTGTGCCACTACCGGCGCGGATGAACCTTGTGGCCCAGTCTTGAAGCCCGTGACAGCCGAGACTTCGGGTTGAATCTCCAGTTCCACGGCATCGCCAGTGACGCGAATGGGGCGGACTCGCAGTTTGACGCCAACCGGTTTGAATTCATTGGATACCTGCACCGTACCACCGGATGTTGTCGTACTGAAGATTGGCAGTTCCTCGCCTGTGTGGATGAAGGCTTGAGTTCCTTCCGTGACGAGAACATTTGGGGAACTGAGAATTTTTCCATTGGCACGTTCGAGGAGCAGGCGGACGAATGCATCCAGTGCTTTGTCGTCGCCGGATTGGATCGGAAGCAGATTGAGGAGAAGCCCTTGCGTTTCCAAAGCAGAACTGCTGGGAGTATCAAGGGTGATTTCGGAGCCTTGCAGGAATGTCCCTGGGCCGGATGAGAAGATATACTGGAGTTCAGCTTCAAAGTCTTTGTCGAGCGTGAGTTCCACGACGCGTGCTTCGACCAGAAGTTGTCGTCGCGGCCGATCGAGTTCCTTAAGCAGTTCGAGGAGTTGGATGGCACGTTCCTCTGTTTCGGAGATAATGAGCGTATTGAGATTCATCCCGGCCTCTACGGATCCTTCCATTGTCACCAGGCCCATGACAACTTGGCGCAAGTCTTCCGGTGCCTGATAGCGGCAGGGATAGATTGCAATCACATTTTCACCACTGCCCACGATGCGAGGTTGGGGTGGGGCCAAATCCTTTGGTTCAGCGCGGGCTGATATCAAGGGCCCTATGTCTTCCGGGGACAGTCCCGGCGGGGTTCCTTTTACCGCGGTCTGGATGGGGTCGCTTGTGGATGTACAGCCGGCAATCAGCGCCAGCACCAGCACGGGGCATACGACAAGGGCAGCCATACGAACGAGAGTGATCAAGCGTATCATGAGCGTGATACCTTTTGCAGGGACGATGAGCGACGCGACACGAAAAGGAAACTGCATGACAAACTGTACGCCAACAAACGTCGAGGGCAAGTTAGAAACTGTAGCGTGTCGCGACGTAGATATTATCGTTCCGGTCGAACTGGTTCAGGAAGGTGTGACGTTCATTGCCCAGGAAAAAATTGGCGCCGACTTCGACAAACCAGTTGTCGGTGAGTTCATAGTTGACAACGGGTCGTATATACATGTCATTATTGGTTGGAGAGTACCGTGTAAAGACATTGATGTCGAGAGTTTCCCGCAGAAGTGTTTGGTGCAGGCGCAGCGTAACGGTATGCCTTGTTTCATCGGCGGTCTGAAAACCCGGCGGCAGGGATTCCAAATACTCGTCATGGTCCATCATATGCTTGATGTAGTATTGTGCCGTGGCGGTCATATTATTCCACAGCTCCTGTTCGTATCCTGCCAGGAGATGAACTTCGCAATTAGCCACTGTCGGGTCGTCTCCGTCGCGGTCATTGCGGGAATCGTAGTATCCTGTTTCTATGTATCCGATACCGGCAAGTACTGTTCCGCGGACGCTGGCGCCGTAAACGGACAGGTCGGGGAAGGTGAATTCTCCCGTGGCCGGATTCATACCGTTTGGTGACTTCCAGAATCCGCGGTATGCATAGGCGGCCAGTTCGTAGCCCTGTATGTTTTTGAACAGTCGCACAGCGATTTCGCTATCTTTGATCCATTCATCGGGTTTATCGACATCGATGGGGTTATCCTGACCGGAGCGGCGTTGAAGCATTGGATTCCAGAAGGATACCCGCCGTCCATCGACAAAGCGATCGGCGTCAAAGCGACCTGTAACGATGAGATCCACGTTTGGTGCACGGTCGAAATACATTGATAGTTTAGCTGCATCGGAGGGGGCCTTGAGATACTCTGTATCGCGCCCGATGAAGAAAGAGTTCCAGTCCTTAGGGAACATGTCATTGATGAAAATAAGATCCCCTGTACCCCAGGTCAGGACTTGGCGCCCGAGCTTGATATCCATGAAACTGAAGGGGGTAAATCCGGCGTTCGCCTCGCGCAGGTCGAACCAGCCTTCCCCTCGTTCAAGATCGATTCCGTGGTCGTTATTCTCGTAGTCATAGAGCAGATCCGCGGCAAAGGTAAGAAAGAACGGACCGGCTTGCCGAGAGGTTTCAAGCTGCAGGCGGAATTCTCCGAGGCTCATAGCATTCTGATGGTCATCTCCGACTGTCCGATAACCGAGCCGGGAATCCAGGAATCCGGTCACATTCAGTGGTGGGGGCCACGATAGCAGTCGGGGCTGGTCATCTTCTTTCTCCAGGCTTTTTGCGGGGCTCTCTTCGCGTTCATTCGTCAGGCCCGCGGGCAGCGAAGGTTCTTCCGGGCCGCCATCAAGTCCACTGGGCAGTGCCGGTTCTGTGTCTTGTGATTGTGAAGATACTGTGGAGGATGACGATGTATCCCCAAGCCCTTCGGGGAGCGCGGGTTCCTGGCCGCGGACGGGAGCGAGAGAAAGCACGGTCGCGACCGTGAATAAGAGATAAACAGTGTAGTTGGTCATAGCGTCTTGGCCTCCGGATTCGATAATAAGGACTAAACTAATGCCTTATTCCGGAATGTCGAAACAAGGCCGCACAGTGACTACCATGCGGCCTTGCCGGGTATTTAGTGGGCTGGACTTTGGTTATCCAGGCGTCACTTTGATGCGCTTGCCGGTTTCTTCGGCTTGCTTCAGTTTGGGCAGCGTGATTTTGAGGATTCCTTTGTTGAATGTCGCGGTAATGCGGCTTTCATCCACGGTTATTCCGAGAGGGATTCTCCGGAGAAAGGACCCGTATGTACACGCACGCCGCGTCCACTGTTCGTTCTGCGTTTCCTTTTCTTCACGTTTCTGGCCGTGAATGCTGAGCATGTCTCCGTCAAGTTCGACGTCGATATCTTTTTCGTCGACTCCGGGCAGTTCAGCGCTTACGCGAATTTCTTTGTTGTTTTCCGTTACGTCGATGTCCGGCATGAACTCGCCGCTTTCTCGCTGACGTTCCAGCATGCCTCTGTCTCCGAAGAAATCCGTGTAGAAACGATCGAAGAGCCGATCCATCTCATTGTGCAAGCGTGCGAAAGGCGACTCGGCTTCACGCCGTGCCGTTGTCAAGTCTCCACGCTGTTCACGTCCGAATGGTACTAGATCTCTGATACTCATCTTTTTTCACCTCCTTTCAAAACGTATTGCCGTCTGTATCATCTGCATTGATTCAACGGTATTCTCTCTGTTTTTATCCGGCTTTCACGGTGATACGTTTGGGCTGTGCTTCTTTAGCCTTGGGCAGAGTAAGCCGCAGAACACCGTTCTTCATAACCGCGGTGACCGCTTCGCGATCGATATCTCTGCTCAACGTAAACGACCGTTCATAATTGCCGGAACGGTATTCCCGGTAATTCAGTGAATGTCCCTGTGGGGTTGTTTCTTCACCGTGACCGCGAATAGTCAACACATCACCCTCAAGATCGACATCCACGTTGTTTTCATCAACCCCCGGCATATCTGCCAGGAGCACAACATCCGATACGCTCTCGCGAATGTCCACAGGCGGCACGAATACCGGGCACTGTTCGCTGCGTTCCACATGGGTGGGTGCTTCAGCTTCCTTTTTTCTGAGTTCTTTAGCTGTCATGGCTGTATCTCCTTTCGTTACTTTTTTCTGACTGCTTCTTCCACCAGCAGTTTCGAGAGTTTTCACAAAACCCTGGGGTGTCTGGCTTGCTTTATGCAGTGTCTGCTTTCACAGCAATTTTCCTCGGCTTATCCATGTCCCTCCGCGGTAGCGTCAGGTAGAGGATACCGTTTCGGTATTCCGCGGAAACCTTTTCTGAGTCCACGCGGTGGGGCAGTGAAAACGAACGTACGAACGATCCCGTACCTCGTTCCTGTCTGATGTATTTTTCGTTTTCGCCCAGAGCTTCCTCTTCACGCTTGCCGCGCAACGTCAGGACCGTGTCTTTGACGGTGATGTCGAGTTCTTCCGGATTCACATCGGGAAGCTCCACTGTCATCAGCGTCTGATCTTCATTAGTCCACATGCTAGCGGCCGGGAAGTCACCCGCGTCGATGCCCTGGACTCCGCGAAACGCATCGGCCAGCCGACTCATTTCGCGATTAACCCGCGCAAGCTCTCCGAACGGATTCCAGTATGTTCCACCAGGTACTTGCCACATCATGATTCATTCTCCTTTTTTTATGTTTCCATGTTTCGTTTCATGCTTCGACCTTTTACCTTAGCGAGGTCCCTTGTTGCTTTTCCATGGAATAGATAGCACTACATATGCCAGTGCAATAGTGAACTGCATAACTACCTATGAACAAATAAGATAACAAAACATGTTTTGTCATGCATGGATAGAGTCGATCCATATATGTGTCACAATGACACAGTGTTCACATGCTGGCGTGACGAGAGTGACGCAGGTGTGGAATGAAGCATGAAGCGGAATGACTTCGGTGTTTGCTTTTCCTCGGTGGCTTATTATGTTTGTGTGTTTGCTTGTGTTATCGAGTCATTCAGCGTATTTTCTGGAGTGTTAGCAAGAATTCGCCTGTAGAGAAGAGAGAGTAACATGTTTGATATTATCACGGGTATTTTGTTTTTTCTGGATACTGTTTGTGCTCTTCTTTTGATTGGTATTATTATGATCCAGCAAAGCAAGGGGGCTGGAGGTCTTGGCGCCATTGCCGGCGGTATGGGGGAGTCCGTCTTTGGGACAGCCGCGGGAAACATAATTACGAAGACGACGGTAGTTTTAGCCTCTCTTTTCCTTGGTATCACGTTACTCTTAGGGATTCTTGCCGGTCACCGCACGCGTCCGGAGAGCATGGCCGAGCGGCTCCAGCGCGAGGCTGCTGCACAAGAGCAGGCGGCCGATGTTGACGGAGACGGACTTGAGAAGGCCTCTGAATTAGAGCCTGTCAAAGAGGGCGGCGGGAGCGACGACGACCTGCACTCTGACACCGACGCAGTTCCCCCGCAAGACTAGTGTCCTGTAAAGGAAATTCCCGTGCATTGAATTGGCCTATCTTGGATGAGGCGTTACTCCGGCCCGACGGGTGCATACCCTTGTGGTCTTTATACGAGACGGAACAGGCATGACATCCGCTGATGCCAAAGTAATTAATGGTTACGGGATTCATTGTCGGCCTACAACTGTCATCGTTAAGGAAGCACAGCAATACTCGGCGGACATCCGTGTAACAAATCCCAAAGGTGAGGACGCTGACTGCAAGAATATGCTGCAGTTGCTTAGTCTGGGTGTGCAGTGCAACGACGTTGTGACGATCTCCGTTTCGGGGCCTGACGAGGAGGAGGTCTGCGACAAGATGGTCAAGCTATTCGAGACCAACTTCGACTTTGAGCGTTGAGGGGCTTATTCGTCGGGGGTGTGCAATTCACGCAGGGCTTCTTTGCGGAATGTTTGTGCATCCTCTTCATTCATCCGTTGATAGCGCTTACGTCGCTGTCGTTTTTCCAGGTCTTCGCGGCTGATTGTCAGGCTGGTTATGTGCCTGTGATTTGTCCCGAACACATGCAAGCGGCCAGACTTGCCGACCACGATAAGGGAGTTCTTCAGTGTATCGGTGAAGAAATGGTCGCACGGTGCATTCGCGAGATCTTCTCTGGCCTTATGCACTGGCCGTTTCTGTTGGTTCCGCAGTTCTGCGTGCGGGGTTCTCCGTCCTTGTTGCCGTCCCTTCCTTTCGATTGAGTGTCCGAGATGGCGTAAGGCGGCGAACGCTCTATTACGGATCTGTTTCTTGACAGTCTTACGTTCAGCTGTCTGCCAGATATGGCTCAGGGAGAGGATTTCAGTACGGGCCATTCGCACTGCGTCATGTACGCGATAGAGGGGGGATGCCTTGTCGGGAGTTGCATCGGCCAAAGCTTGGCGAAAGTGGTCTGGCGTGATTACCTGAAGATGCAGCTTGTGGTCAAGTGTCTCCACCAGTTGCACTGTTAGCGCGCCGCGACCTCCGTTCAGATGAAGATATCCTGCAATCACCTGTCCCCAAATGCGATAGGTGAAACTGTTCTGACCAAACGAGGATAATTGGTCCCCTACCAAGTGGCGTCTTCCGACGAATCGAGCAAGCAGCTTTGGCGGCTTTGCAAACAAAAGGTCCGCGCGCTTATCGTTAATCCCGAGCAGGAAGCTCAGCAGTTCCTCCCATCGGGGGCGTCCGGTGGAGTTGTAGCCCGTAAAAATGTCGTCGGGCGATGGCGGCGTGGAGTGCCGGCATGTTGCGCTTTTACA
>JAIPIM010000111.1 GCA_021734725.1 Minisyncoccota bacterium
CACCATACCAAGCGGTATCGACAGCGGAAGGGAGGCTGCCGGTTTATTGCTTGGGCGTCCAGCGCATGAACGACCGGATGGTCTGATCGTGGGTGACGATATAGTAGCAATGGCTCTGGCGCAGGTGCTGCGTCTGGAGTCCGATTATGCGCCGGCAATCGCGACCATTACCCATCAGGCAGCCCCACTGACGTTTGCCCTGCCGGTACTCCATTTCGAATTAAATGACGCGGTTTTCGCATCGACCGCCGTGCGGATGCTGACCGACCGCCTGTGCGATCCCGACCTGCCTGATCGGGTGGAATTGATCGCGCCGCGTCTAATCGACGAGGATGCCGCTCACATGTCGTGGGCGGGTCACTGCGAAGCCAAAACACAACCATCGCATGGAATGGTGGAGTAATGGAATGTTGTAACAAGGAGGACCGTATGCAATACACAACCGAAAGAACATCGCCCCGTTCCCAAACGAATCGCAACAAAAACAGAGGAGCCCGAACCATGACCAACCGTCGCACCCCCATGACCTCTCTGATGGCCGTCTTCCTTGGCGGCCTGATCGCAGCCAGCAGTCACGCAACCATGCTCTACTATATGCCGTTCGACGACGGCACGAACGCCACTCTGGCCAATTACGGCAGCCTCGGGGGCACGGCCACAGCAGTGTATGGCTACACAACGCCGTCGGACAGTACAAATGCACGGATGGGTTCCCACTCGGAATATTGCCCGGTGTGGTCCGTCAATAACCAGCAGGGGGGGCATGTGTCACTTCCCAGCAGTACCGACCAATTGCGTTTGGACAGCATTGGCGACACCATAACTGTTACGGCCTGGGTGAACAGCCAAGACATCACAGGCTATTGGGCGCAGGGTATCGTAAGTACGCTGGACTATACAACGGACGGGTGGGTTTTCGGGATAGAACGCGGGTCGCGGAAATTGCGCTTCCGTTCCGAGAGTTCGAATACTACAGACAGCACATCTGGCGGTCTCAGTGTTCCCGCTGACACGTGGGCGCACGTGGCCATGAGATGGGAGGCCGGCACCCACAGGCCCAGGTTCTTTGTCAATGGTGTCGCTGGCTCGGGAACTTACAGTGGTGATGCTCCTGCATATACAAACACAAACGATATACGCGTGGGCATATGGAATGACGGCAAGAACGGCCCGATCAACGGTTATTTGGATGATGTTGCTGTCTGGGACGAAGGATTGTCCGACGCACAAGTAATCGGTATCTACAACCTTGCGGTGGACGCAGGCATGGACGTGGGCATGGCCAATTCCATGCTCGGCGTATACGACGGTGCGGGGGCCGATGACGGCTTTGTGAACGGTACCGGCTGGTATGCCTGGTATGACGGCGTTGACCGTGGATTGGGCACCGCCGGAAGCGTGACGTATCTGGGATTTATGGACTCGATCTACGGTTACGATTACGGTCGGGCGGGCAACGCGCACTATTACTACCTGAACCTCGGTTCAGGCGTAGTGTTCGCCATCCCGGAACCGGCCAGCCTGACCTTGCTCGGCATGGGTGTCCTGGGATTGCTGCGCCGCCGGGGTCGGCACGCATAGACTATGCGCGGCTTCAATCCCGTTATGGAGGCGGCTCCGGCAATCATGCCATTCTCAGAAACCGTTGCCGGGCACTCTTGCCCGGCCCGAACAAAAGGGTGCAAAATGAAGCGCTTTACGCTCGTGGAGCTGCTTGTCGTCATCGCCATCATCGCGGTGCTCGCCTCGTTGCTGCTGCCCGCGCTCAAGCAGGCGCGTGACGTTGCGAAACGCGCGGTATGCGGTTCCAACACCCGCCAGAATCTGGTGGCTATGGCAGGGCATATCGGTGACCACGACGGCTTTTTCCGACCCGACAGGCCGCACAGTTTTCATAAAGCCAATGTGTTGTGGCACCAAGTCTACACGACGTATCCCGTGGGGCATGTAGGATCGGGGGTGCTGATCGCGGAAGGGCAATTGCCGAACGTCCAGTCTTTTTATTGTCCGTCGAACACTTATGTGAACGACTTTTACGACCACGGACCAGCCAAAGGAGAGGAACGCTACGGTAGTTCCTACGGCCGCGTGTTCTGTGATTACGCACTCAATACAATCCTCATGCAGCGTCCCCCGGGAAGTTCAGTGCACTGCGACGATCCCGGTGACGACGACTATCGGCTGGACGACAAGTCACCGTCGTTCCCGCTCTATGCCGACTGTTTCATGCAGAACAATACGAATCATGACGAATGGAAATTGTTGGAATGCTGGCGCCCGCACAACGATAATGGACTGACTGTCGGGTACCTGGACGGCAGCGTTCTGTATTTGACATTCGACCGCATCGGCAACCCGCGCGGCAATTTTTTAGACTACGGAACCCTTTATCCTCTTCCCTGCACTCATTGTACGCGGGATGGATGGATGAACATGATGGATCTTCACGGCGGAGGCTGAAAAGAAATGTTGAAAAAAAGTCTGTTTGCGTTGGTTATCCTCGAAGCGACCACGTGTTTTGCCGTACCGGAGGCGAGGGCCCCCTTGATGCCTGTGCCGCCGGTCATCGACGGAAACATTGGAGCGGACGAATGGCGAGGAAGCACAGGTTTCTACGGACTGGGCGTTCCGCTTGACGCGAGGGAAGGGCGTGTGTGGGTCGGCTGTGATCGTGACCGCCTGTATTTGGCCTTCCAGACAGAGATGCCGCCCGATGGGAAGCTGGTATCCAACAAAAAGATGCAGGGCGACAGTAAGGTAGTGCTCGATGACTCCATTGAACTCTGGGTTGTCCCGCCCGAAGAGGGGAGGACCGCCGACGCGAAGCACGGCAAGGGCTATTTTCAGCTGATTATCAATTCCATCGGCACGGTCTTTGCTCTGAATCATGAGCCGGGATACGGGCTTTCCGCGGCAGAGTGGAAACCGGATCTCAGCTGGGCAATCAGTACGGAAGAAGGCTTCTGGTCGGTCGAACTCTCTATTCCCATGCAAGATTTTGCTATGGACAAGCTTGTTTTCCCGTCGACCTGGCGACTGAGGCTGGCGAGAAACTGGAAGAACGGCTGGAACCAGGCGGCGGTTTCGCCGGGACGTCCGTTTTCCGACAAACAATCGATGACAACGCTGATTTTGGACGAAAACGCCCCCGCGGTGAGGATGGATTCTCGTGGTCATCTGATGGACGGACGAACGGATGTGCAGCTCAAGCTGTTCAATCCAGGTGCCGACGAGGTCAAGCTCGACGTGTCGATGACAACGGTGTCCGGGGAAGAAACTGTTGCGGAAGAGACGAAGACGATTATCCTGTCCGCCGACCACGAAGAGACGACCAATCTGCCCGTGAACTTTCAACCAGCGGACGAGAACGTCTTGTCCGTTGCGGTGAATTACGCGGATGGCGCCGGACCGGTGTACCGCAGAGACATCCGGTTTGGACGTCCGCCGGAGAAGAAATGGTCGCTCCCCGAGGCCTATCTGACATTCAATCTTTCGTTTGACAACAAGGACTTGACGGCGGATATGGCGGCGGGCGAAGCAGTTCCCCTGGCGGCGGATATCGAGCATACATTTATCGAGGGGGTCAAGGGGCAGGCCGTGCTGTTTAAAGAACATGGCGGCGTGAAGTACGACAACGCAGTCAACCTGCAGATTCCGGGTGCCGTCTCGTTCTGGGTGAAACTTTTGCGAGACAGGAAACCTGGCGCGCGCACGTGTTTTTGGCGAACCGAGCATAAGTCCACCGGGACGTTGGGCATTCAGGATTCCATATATAACAAGCTGATGTTCTTCTATCAATACTTCCCGGGCATCGAATTCGGTCACGCTGACGGCGGGAAATTTCCGTGGCGGCAAGGGCGGTGGTACCACATAGGCGCAAATATTGAGCCCAACGGCGTGGAGCTTTTCCTGGATGGCAGGAAAGTTGGATCGGCAAGTTTCGAGCGCGCGCTTGAAAGCAACGAACTTAGTCCTTTTCAAATAGGCGAAAAAGCGGCCGAGGTGGCGATCGATGAACTTCAGATCTTCTCGAGGACGCTGCACAATTCGGAGATGGCGAAACTGGCGTTGGGCGAGTCGGCGATGGACGGGAAGATTTCCTGGTTTCCATCTTTGCATTCGTTGGTCATAGACGGCGTGATCGAGCCCGAGGTCGTAGGGGATAAAACCATGGCGCTGGTTGTTACCGATACGTCGGAAGAAACTGTGTTTCTGAACCAGGTAATACCAGACGACGAATGGCAGGCCGCAGGTGACATACTGCGGCTTCGAACGACGGTGCCTTTACCCGACCTTGAGGACCGTGAGTACAAGACCTTCATTCATGCCAGAGAGGGGAAGGATACGAGCGGAGGAAGGCAGTTGTTGTCGCGAATGTTTGTGGTAAAGCATTATCCCTGGGCAGGCAACAAGCTGGGAAAAAGCGACGTTATCGTCCCGCCGTTCACCCCTCTAGAGGTCAGGGGGGATCGAGTGAGTTGCATCCTGCGGGACTATCAGTTGGGCGCCCTGGGATTACCTGAGCAGATAACAAGCCTGGACAAAGACATTCTCAGCCGGCCTGTTTCCGTGCAAGCGGTGGTGGACGGGAAAGCGACCGAGTGGAGCGAAAGCGAACCCGTGGTATTTACTCAGCAGGGAAAGCATGTGGCGTCATTCACATCCGGTGTCAGTAATGAGACCGTCGAGATAAATTCCACCGGGATATTCGATTACGACGGCTTGCTCAGCGTAACACTGACCGTCAAGCCGAAGCGGAAACGAATGATAGACAGGCTATTTCTCGATATACCTTTGAAGGAGGAAGTCGCTCGTCTGTTTCATGCTGTTGGCGAAGGGATCCGGGCGAACCCGGCAGGTTTATTGCCGGATAGCGAAGGATTGATCTTTGAGAGCAAGAACGTTCCTCATCCCTATTTGAAAACATTCATCCCGTATCTCTGGATAGGTGGCGAAAAACGCGGCGTCTGCTGGGTTGCCGACGGGGACAGAGACTGGATACATTCGGACAGCCGCTCGGCCCTCGAAGTTATAAGAGAAAACGGGGAGGTGATAGTGAGGGTAAACATTATCAACGGTCCCGTGGCATTGCGAAGAGAACGCACCGTCGACTTTGCGCTTATGGCCTCTCCGGTCAAGCCGATGCCCGAAGGATGGAGAGACAGGATCTTCAATTTCCCGACACCGGGCAGAACAAAGAACTTCATTCTCTGGACCGCGGCCGCGGGTTTCCATTACGGATGGGCGAGCAGATATCCGCTGGACAAAGACTGGACCTATATTGAAAAGCTCATGGACGCCCGGGAAACAGGGACCATAGACCATGGCTTCATCGATGCCTGGATCACCAAGGTAATAAATCACCCGGGTCAACTCAGCCACCGCAGGAGCGAAGAGTATTTGCGCAGGCATGTCGAGGGCGCTTTCCGGAGCGCACAGCGCTTTCACGACACGGAGGGGCGGCTGATGCCCTATTCCGTAGCCTGTGACCGTACTGAGCTACTTCCGGAACACGATGTATACGGTGACGAATGGGAATACCGTAAACGGATGCATTGTTCTGAATCCTTCCGGGATTACGCGATCTGGTACGCCGCGGAATTCATGGATCGCGGTATGGATGGGATTTACGTGGACAACACGTTTACGCATCCCAAATTCGCGTGGCCGACAGGGGAGGGCTATATCGATGAAGACGGGGAAATACAGCCGAGCCTGGGTATTCTCTCACGCACCAGGCCGCTGATCCGGAGACTTGCCACAATGATGGTCGAAAAAGGAAAGGATCCCTTTGTGTTTGTGCACATGACCAACGGTAACGTCTTGCCCATGCTGTCTTTCGCGCAGGCTAACCTGGGATGGGAATGGAAATACGGGCGCGCGGATTTCCAGGATAAGTTCTCACCCGGATACATGCGCGCGGTGAACACCGGCCAGCAGGCAGGCACGATACCAGTTGCTCTCGGCGGTGTCACCGGTTTCGATAAGAATACCGAAAAAGCCGAATACATACGCGTTTCGCGTACTGCACTGGCGATGGCTTTGCCCCACCATTTCTTCCTGTATGCTCGTATCGATCGGGACACGGCGGTCACGGCACGAGAGATTATCGCCGAATTCGTCCAAGATCCGGACAGTGAAACACACTTCTACTGGGAAAAGAATCGCTTGTTGGAAACTCCCGCTAACCTTATGGTCACCGTCCATCGAACCGGCAACCAACTTCTTCTGGTTATTGGCAACCTCGAAGATAAAGGAACGTATGAAATTGCCTTGGAAATGGACGCGTTTGGTGTGTCCGGAATTGCCGAGGCAGTCGACAGGGAAACCGGGGCAAACGTCACGCACACCGCCGACACTCTGAGTATCGAAATCGACAACCATGATTTTGCGTTGATCGGCGTTGAACTGGAGTGATGTGGTTTATTCCGAGTCGGCTTGCTGTTGCGTGTGAGGCGCTTTTACAGCTTTCAGGCAAACGACCTCACCAGGAGCGGTCCCGTCAATGCGGCCAAATTCCGCGCGTCTGACACCGACTGCCCAGATAATCTCCGTGCCCGCCAGAACCAGGGGGATGCGTTCGCGCCGGTGACGGGGGATGCCGGTATCGATGAGGAGATCTTTGATTTTTTTAGCCGACGCGCGGCCGAAGGGGACCATGCGATCACCCGGTTGTCGTGAACGAATCGCCAGCACGGGGGGGAGTGCGTCGGCGGAGAACAGTTCCGTGTTTGGATCTCTTCCTGAAGCTGTCTGAGAATCGGTGGATGCCTGGCGAACCGCTTGGAGACGGATGTCGGCTTCGGGTATGTCATACGACGGTTCCTCCCGCCATTTCCAGGAACGTGCGGGGATCCCTGTGTCCAAGCGTTTTACGGTGAGTGAATCGTGGTTGATCTCGAGGTCGATACCGTTGCCTGCCGGGATCGTACGGGGATGAGGAGATGCGCGGTTCAGTTCGTTTCTGATACGTTCGATGGTTTTGCAGCTGGAAATGTGGTCGTTGCCAAGTTGCTCCTGCAACCAGAGCCTGAGGGCCCGCG
Source organism: Minisyncoccota bacterium (assembly GCA_021734725.1). Classification (GTDB taxonomy): domain Bacteria; phylum Verrucomicrobiota; class Lentisphaeria; order Oligosphaerales; family MVZH01; genus JAIPIM01. Next base: position 7,044 of record JAIPIM010000111.1, read on the forward strand.
GCTGCAGCGCCGGATGCATGGTCCGAAAGCTGGACGGCACGCGAACGCTCGAAACGGCATGTTGTGCCGCCCGATCCAGGTAATCCGCGTCGTGGCGCAGCGCGTCAAGGGTCAAATGCAGTCCCTTATCTCCCCCGACCGTCTCGCGGATGAGCGGAAGCCATTGATGGCGTACGGCGTTGCGGCGTATACTGACATCGCGATTGGTGTGATCCTCGCACCATTGGACCCCCTGTGACTCCAGGTATTGCATTTTGTCATGGCGCCTCACTCCGAGAGGCGGTCGGATATAGCATACCCCGTTGATTGTACGTTTTGGACGCAATCCGGTCAGGCCGCTTGTATTGGCGCCGCGGCTCAGCCTTAGCAAAAGGTCTTCAACGCAATCGTCGGCGTGATGTCCCAAGGCCACGACGGTTCGCTGGGAAGCACGCCGTCGCCAGAACTCGAGACGACATCGGCGCGCGGCGACTTCAATGCTCTCTCCCGTGCCGCGATTAGAGAGTACATGGAGATGATGGCATTCAAAGTCGATATTTCGTTCGGAACAGAAGTCTTCGCACCACTTGGCGTCACGGTCGGCCGCGGCTCCTCGCAGTCCATGGTGAAGGTGGACGGCGGTTACATTCGTGGCCAGTTCATGCAACGCCAAAAGGAGCGCCGTGCTGTCCGCTCCACCACTGTATCCCGCCAGAATGCGCTCGGTGTTTTCGAACAAACCGTAAGCGTGGACAGTTGCACGTACGCGGTCGAGAAAATCTGTTGGATGCGCAGGTTTCATAAATGATTCAATATACCATGCGATTCCAGGGACGGAATGTGAATGTGCCGTCTTGCGCCCCGGGGTTGTCAACCTTTTGCTGAACATGTGCCCCGCCTTCAGCCGCCGGCCACAAAGCAGGGCGGGTCTCCAGACCCGCGCACCTCGTCCCTACGGTCGCGACGCTGAGCATTTACCCCGCCCCTTGGCCGCCCCCCCTACACTTGGAGCACTGTCATCATGGATGGTATTTCAACAAAGTTGAACTAAAGTAAACCTAAATGAAACCACCCGGCTGTTTCCGGGGATGGCGATAGTCCGATCGAACATGGAAGGTCCGGTATTATGACGCTCGGAAAGGAAATCAGAAAAGTGCGACGGCGGCAGGGGCGCACGATGACCGCGGTTGCTGAGTGCGCGGGCATGACCAAGAGCATGCTCTCGAAGATCGAGAACGACGCCGCGCTTCCGTCGGTCGCGGCGCTGACGCGCCTGGCCGACACATTGGGAGTCAATCCGGGGCAGTTGCTGGAGCCGTCGGCACATAACAGCACGGTTTTCACCTCGCGCGCCGATCGTGAGGCGACCGCGCCTGTACGGACCGAGAAGGGTTATACCTTCCGCGACCTGGCGCTTTCCCGTTCAGGAAAGGCGATGCAGCCGTATCTTTTCGAGATGAGGCGCGGCGAAATCGGTTCTGGCCACCTGACGCACAGCGGCGAAGAGTTTGTGTACATGCTTGAAGGCCGTGTCCGTTACCGGGTCGGCGCTGTGACTTATAACCTCGAACCCGGTGACAGTCTCTACTTCGATGCGGTCGAGGAACATGATGTCGAGCCCCTGACCGAAACAGCGGTTTACCTGGGAATTTTTACCAGTGACACAAAGGAAGATGCAGAGCAATGATGGATAAGGTTCGGACACAGGCAGGAAACGAAGTTGACCATCCTCTTTCGTCCCCTTCGCGGGTAGGCTTCGTCGGGGCGGGGAACATTCTAAAAATGCACATGCAGGGTCTGCGTCGTCATTCGGACCGGTTGACTGCGGCGGCCGTGTGTGACGTAGACGTTGACCGGCTGCGGGACGCGGCGGCGGTCTGGAGCATTCCGGCGTGCTACCAGCAAGTCGAGGCCATGCTCGAAAATGAAACGCTCGATGCCTGTGTGGTTATCACGCCGACACATGTGCGACGTGAAGTTTTGCTTTCGATCATGGGAAAGGGAATTCCCATACTTTGTGAAAAGCCCCTGGCTGAGACCTATGCCGAGGCGCAAGCGCTTGCTGCCGCGGCACGCCGTAATAACGTGCCGGTTGCAGTCAACCAGAATTTTCGCCGCTATTTCACGTTTGAGCTTGCACGCCGCCAGCTTGCCGCGGGAGATCTGGGGCGGCCGCTGCACCTGACGCAGACCGTGATGAATCGCCGCCGCGACCGGGGTTGGCGCCTGGAACGTGAGCGTTACATCATGTCCGTAATGTCAATTCACTGGTTTGACGGTTACCGGTACTTGCTTGGGGAAGAGCCGCGCGGGGTGTACTGCCGCACGCCGTCCGGCACTTCAGGGTCGGGTTTCGGTGAGACGGCGGTCAGTCTGCTGCTTGATTTTCCCGGCGGTACGGTTGTTAACCTGAACGAGAGTTTTTCGTCTTTTGCACCGTTTTCCCGTGCTTGTCTGGACTGCGAACAGGGTTCCCTGATCATGGATTATGAAAAACTGCTCATGATCGATACGGAGAAGAAGACCGTGGAGATCGCCAATCCTTACGACAAACCTGAGGCGACCGTGTCACTGCTGATTGACTTGTGCGGTGCGGCAGAGGAAGGCAGGCCGCCGACGACTGATATTGCGGACAATCTCAAGTCTATGCGTATTCTGGAAGCGGCTTACAAGTCAATGAACGAGAAGCGATATGTTCTGCTGGAGGAGATACAATGAAGTTGGGGTTTCGTGATTTGCGTCTTTTTAACGGGGACTGGGCGGCTCTGTTCAGGTTTGCCGCCCAGGTGGGTGCCGGGAGCCTGCAGATTGATCTGCCGCGGGAGTCCGACCGCGATTGTCTGCGCGAGTTGATTGCGCGGACTGGCATCAAGTTGTCGTCCATCACTGCGATGTCAACCCGGCTTCTGGGGCCTGATCCTGAGGCGGCGCGTCAGGACCGGGGGCGGGTCGAGCGGGCAATCGTTGCGGCCGCTGCTTTGGGGGCACCTTGCGTCAGCCAGTTTGCCGGCCACGATCCTGCTCGCACGTTTGATGAGAATAGTGCTGTTTTTCGTGAGGTTTTCACGCCGCTGGCTGAAAAAGCTGAAGCGGCCGGTGTCACGCTGGTGTTTGAAAATTGTCCGTTGATTGACGGTCAGCCGCCTGTTGTCCGGAACCTGGCCTATTGCCCGGCGGCATGGGATGCCATGTTCGCGGCAGTACCGTCGCCGGCCGTTGCGCTTGAATTAGACACTGCGCATCTGCCGTGGCTGGGTATTGACATCGTGCGCTGTATTCACGATTACGCCGGTCGCATCCGGCACGTTCATTTGAAAGACTGCATTATCGACAGTGATGCGCAGCAGCATTACGGGCGGCTTGACGGCCGCTTCTATAGCTACGCTGTTCCGGGTGAGGGAGGGGTTGATTTCGCCGCGGTGGTATCGGCTTTGCGGGAGGCGCATTACGAGGGGGCACTAACGCTTGATCTGCGGCCCACGACCGAGGATACCGTGCGCAAAGGCATGGCTTTCATGCAAGCGCTATTGCGAAAGGTTTCTGAATAAAGGAAAAATCATGAGTGAAGCAACAGTCATTCGTAATCGTGACATTCCCGTGAACTCGACTCCCTGGGGCAGTCTGCAGTGGTTGATCAGCGGTGAAATCGTGCCCGGGACGGGTATGACCCTGGGGCGTGTGACGTTCAAGCCGGGCGAGAGAAATCCGGCGCATGCGCATCCGAACTGCGAGGAGATTCTCTTTGTCCTGCAGGGTACTATTGAACACAGTCTGCCGCAGGGTGGCACGGCGCGCCTCGAACCGGGCGACTGCATTGTCCTGCCTCCGGGCGGCGCGCACACAGCAAAGAACATCGGCCGGGACGCAGCCATCGTAATTGTCGCCTTCAACGCCCCCGATCGCAAGACGGAACTCGGCCATGCGTCACCTGCTTCACCCAGCCAGGCTTAACTTGATCACGGGCCAGACGTCCGCCAAAGGTCTCGTGCAGTACCTTTTCGCATGGGGTCCAGCTCAGGGCCTGTGTGTTTTTCCGTTGTGTTCGTTGCGTATCCTGTGAACGACATTACTTTGTTGGGGAACCGACGAATCGGTAACTGCACAAATCAGCGATATGACTCATAGAGACGATCAACGCAAGTCCGGCTTTTTCATTTCGTTTGAGGGGCCCGAAGGTGTGGGCAAG